>JAPULR010000013.1 GCA_027294635.1 Chloroflexota bacterium
GCGGATATCCAGCCCCTGGAGGTCTTCCAGGAAAGTCTTAATTTCAGTTGGGATCCGTTCGGCTGATGAAGCTCTAGTACCCTGATCATTCAGCCAGTCGTCCAGCTCTTCACTCTTTGCCTTCAGGGCGGTCCTCTCTTCTCTTATGGACATATTAGCCTTTAAACTCGTCCTCGTTGAGGGTATCGACCCACCATTCCACAATGCTCATGTTTCCGTCGACATCATCTCCCAAGGCCGTGCATGTGCTCCCCTTTCTGTGTTAACTCTACGACCGTTTGATGTTTACCGTTGCTGGTAGTTGAAAACGGGTTGCCACCTCCCTAGAATTGCCGGGTACACGACCAACCCTTGGGAATTAGGACTCAAATGCAGCGGGTAGGCCTCATCTTCCTAGATCGCCCTGGCATCTCCGAGCAGATCCGGCTAGCTCAATACGCCGAGGAGCGGGGATTCGACTCAGTTTGGGTTTGTGAGACCAGGCTGGCACGGGATGCGGTGACTCCTCTGGCCGCCTTTGCCACAGCCACCCAGCGGGTCAAACTGGGCGCCGGGGTGGTGAACAACTGGACTAGAACCTCGGCGCTGATGGCCATGACCTTCGCCACCTTAGCTGAGTTGGCCCCAGGACGAGTTATTCTGGGCATAGGCTCATCCTGGGAGCCGTTGGCCTGGAAGCAGGGCATTGAACGGCGCAAGACTCTAAGAGCTATGCGAGAGTATGTTGACGTGGTCCGGCGCCTCCTGGCCTTGGAAAGCGTCACTTTGGAGGGAGAAGTAGTTAAGGTCCGAGACCTGCGCCTGGATCTGGGCCACGGTGTCCCCCAAGAGCCTATAGGAGTACCCATCTACATTGGAGCCACAGGCCCCAGGATGATGGAGCTGGCGGGGGAGATCGCCGATGGCATCCTGCACAACTTCTTTACCTCTCCTCAGTACCTGCGGAGGTCTCTGGAGCGGGCTCGCATCGGAGCCGAGCGGGCGAAACGGTCCCTGGAGTCCATCGACATGGCGCAGATGATAGGCGTATCCATGTCTCAGGATGCCGCGGAAGCGCGGAACACGGTGCGCTCTTTGTTGGCCATGTACATAGGCCAGCAGCCCCACATAGCTCGAGCCAGTGGTGTAGAGGAGGATCTTATTAAGCGCATCCATGACAAATTAGGTGGCTGGCCTCCCAGGCCTGGCGGTCTCGAAGATGCTACGCCTCTGGTAAGGGACTCGGTAGTGGACCTGCTTTCAGCCGCGGGAACGCCGGAGATGTGCCGTCAGCGAGTGCAAGGTTACCTGGATGCTGGAGCCTCCTTCCCCGTGCTATGTCCCCTCACACCTAACGTAGAAGAGATAATTGACACCTTTGCGCTGGGAAGTAGCAGCTAAACGAACACCTTGTCTTTGGAGGAGATATGGCTAGATTGGTCCGGGGCGGGCTAATACAGGCGTCGGTCGGGGAGGATCTCCAAGCGGATCCAAACAAGATTAAGAAATCCATGATTGATAAACACCTGGCCCTCATCGAGGAAGCGGCTAGCAAGGGGGTTGAGGTGTTATGCCTGCAAGAGCTGTTCTATGGTCCTTACTTCCCCGCCGAGCAAGACCGTCGCTGGTACGAGCTGGTGGAGCCCATCCCCGATGGGCCTACCACCCGTCTAATGCAGGAGATCGCAAAAAAACACCAGATGGTTATGGTTGTGCCTATCTATGAGGAAGAGTTGACAGGGGTCTATTACAACACGGCCGCGGTTATAGACGCTGACGGAACCTTTCTGGGTAAGTACCGCAAGACTCACCTCCCTCACCTTCCACCTGGTTTCTGGGAAAAATTTTACTTTAGGCCCGGCAATCTTGGCTACCCCGTGTTTTCCACACGGGTCGGGAAGATCGGTGTGTACATCTGCTATGATCGGCACTTCCCCGAGGGCGCCCGTGCTCTGGGCCTGAACGGCGCCGAGGTCGTATTTAATCCTTCCGCCACTGTAGCGGGCCTCTCAGAGCATCTGTGGCATCTTGAGCAGCCGGCCCACGCCGTAGCTAACGGATATTTTGTCGGAGCCATCAACCGGGTGGGGCATGAAAAGCCCTGGGATATCGGCGAGTTCTATGGCATGAGCTACTTTTGCGACCCAAGAGGCAAGATTATAGCCCAGGCTGCTAGGGACAAGGACGAGGTTGTGGTAGCCGACCTGGATCTGGACATCATTCGCGAAGTCCGGGATACGTGGCAGTTCTTCCGGGATCGCCGACCAGATACCTACCAGGAGCTGGTCAACCCATAAAGGCTTACACCTTTCCCGACTCGCCGCGGGAAACGAAATGGCCCATCCCTTCGCGACCCCGCCACTCGGGGCCATCGACAATGAGTTGCCCACGCAGGAAGACCTTCTTCACTCGTCCTGTGACTGAGCGTCCCTCGAAGAGGGTATAGTCCACCCGACTGTGTTGCTCGGAGGCGGTTATCGTCCACGTCTCCTCTGGGTCGAAAAGTACGATGTCGGCATCGGAGCCCACGGCTATGGTCCCCTTCTTAGGAAACAGGCCAAAGAGTTTAGCCGGCGACGTTGAGGTTAGCTCGACAAAGCGGTTGATGGAAAGGCCCCTTTGGTGAACTCCGCCGTCGAAAACCAGGGGTAGCCGGGTCTCGACACCGGGCGCACCGTTGGGGATCTTGCTGAAGTCCTCATAGCCCAGCCGTTTCGAGTACTTCATGCCCAGAGGCTGCTCCTGAAAGCAGAAGGGGCAATGGTCTGTGGAGATTACTTGAAGGTTGTCTGTCCGAAGGCCGCGCCAGAGCTCTTGCTGATGCGCCTGTGTGCGCAGCGGCGGGGTCATCACATACTTGGCCCCCTCGAAACCGGGGCGATCATACTCTTCATCGGTTAGGAATAGGTAGTGGGGGCAGGTCTCAGCGTACACGGGAATCTCACGATCTCTCGCCTCGGCTACCGATTCAAGGGCCTCCTGGGCCGAGAGGTGGACGATATAAAGAGGTGTTTGGGCTAGCTCGGAGATGCGGATGGCACGGTGGGTCGCTTCGCCCTCCATCAGGCTCGGTCGAGTCAACATATGGTATTTGGGACCGGTACGACCCTGGCTCAGGGCCTCTTCGATGAGGGCCTGGATAACCGGGCCATTCTCGGCGTGCACACACACCATGGCGCCGTTACTTCCTGCGGTACGCATGGCCTTGAACAGGCTCGCGTCGTCCACCATCAGCACGCCGGGGTAGGCCATGAACAGTTTAAAGCTGCTTACCCCTTCGCGGGCTATCAGCGTTTTCATATCCTCCAAAGTCTGGTCAGTTACGTCGGTCAAGATCATGTGCGCACCCACGTCCACGGAGGCGCTTTGGGCCCGCTGATGCCAGTCCTCCAAGCCGGCGAGAGGGCTCTGTCCTCGCTTCTGGTCGGCAAAGTCGACCAGCGTCGTTGTTCCGCCGAAGGCTGCCGCCTGAGTGCCGGTGCCAAAGGTATCGGCGCTGCGAGCTGTGCCAAATTCCCAGTCCAAATGGGTGTGGACATCGACGACGCCGGGCAGCACCAGTAGGCCTGCGGCGTCGTGCACCTCTACGTCCGCACCAACGGGAATATCCCGCCCGATGGTCTGCACTCGCTCCTCCTCCATCAGGATGTCGGCGGTATAGTCGTCTACGGCGGTGATGATTCGCCCGTTTTTGATCACTACCGGCGCCATGTCACTTCCTCACTAGCTTAGTTTTGGTCCTCTGATGCCAGTAGGTTATTCCGGCTAACCCGTCGTTGCAAGTACCGGTTCGTGTGCTACTCTCGGAGAAAACAAGAGCTTGTTTTCTACATGGGTCTTAGGGAGGAACTCATCACCATTGGGATAGTTAAGATAGAGACGGTGATCCCTGCAGACGAAGACCTTAATTGCGTACACATCGTCCTGGTGTGGCTAGAGGAGTACGGATATGCCCATCGCTAACCCTGCTGCTCAATATCGCCACCGAGGTGTTAAACTTCCCCTCCAAGACTATAATACCCTCCGACTACCCCGGTCGTATC
>JAPULR010000130.1 GCA_027294635.1 Chloroflexota bacterium
TACCTGCGATACGTCTCTGACCTAGTGCTTAGAGAAACCTCCCTTCTGCCCCACGGCAACCCAGGCACCATGAGCCGCAGGGAGATGAAGAACCTGAAAGAGGTCAACGCCTCCATGGGTGTGATGCTGGAGGTCCTGAGCCAGCGCCTTTGCGAAGAAGGTGGCCCTCACCACCAGGCTCCCAGTAAGTGGCCCAAGGTACGTATGAAAACCCTGAACCTGGCGGGCCAGCTAAAAATCCCCTTCACCACCGGCATCCTCATCGGCATTGGCGAGACCCGGGAGGAGAGAATCGAGTCGCTGCTGGCCATCCGAGAGGCCCACCGTCGCTACGGCCACGTCCAGGAGGTCATCATCCAGAACTTCCGGGCCAAACCGGACACGGCCATGGTCGCCCATCCCGACGCTACCACCCGGGACCTGCTTTGGACCGTGGCCGCAGCCCGTCTAATCCTGGGGCCAAAGGCCAACCTTCAGGTGCCACCCAACCTCAACGCCGCCGACTACCCCCAGTTCCTCCTGGCCGGCATCAACGACTGGGGCGGCGTGTCCCCCCTGACGATAGACTACGTCAACCCCGAGGCCCCCTGGCCCCAGCTCTCTCAGCTTCGGCGTCGCACCGAGGAGCTGGGCTTCACACTAAAGCCCAGGTTGCCTGTATACCCCGAGTACTTCATGGAAACTACCGAATATATCCCAGAGCGCCTTAGAGAGCGTGTATGCTCGCTGGCGGACCAGGACGGATACGTGAAAGGGGGCATCGAGCGCTATGTCACAGCGGCAGACTAAACAGAGCACCATTGGCCCCCTGGAAAGGCTCGTCAGCGCCGTTGACGCGCCCGTGGCGCGGGTGCTTTCCGACGCCTTAGACGGCAAGGATATCACCGTGGAGCAGGCCCTGGTCCTCTTCGACGCCTCGGGGCTGGAACTAAACGCCACGGTGATGGCAGCCGACGAGCTACGCCGCCGCAGCGTTGGCGACCTGGTGACCTACGTGGTCAACCGCAACATCAACTTCACCAACGTGTGCATCAAGCGATGCGGCTTCTGCGCCTTCAGCCGGGACCACCGTCAGGAGGAGGGCTACTTTCTGCCTATGTCGGAGATCATCCGTCGGGCCAAAGAGGCCTGGGACCTGGGAGCCACCGAGGTCTGCGTCCAGGCAGGTCTCCCTCCCCAGATGCAGGGCGACCTGTACATACGCCTATGCGAGGCCATCAAGGCGGAACTGCCCGATATCCATATCCACGGCTTCTCCCCCGAGGAGGTCCTCTACGGAGCCACACGCTCCAAGTGCAGCATCAGAGACTACCTAAAGGCCCTCAAAGAAGCGGGGGTTGGCAGCCTCCCCGGGACCTCCGCCGAGATCCTGGACCAGGAGCTTCGGGACCTCATCTCTCCCGGCCGCATCCGCACCGACCAGTGGATTGAGGTGATAACCACCGCCCATGACCTGGGCATCCCCACCACCTCCACCATCATGTACGGCCATGTGGAGACCAACGAGCACAAGGCTCGCCATATAGCCCTCATTCGCGACATCCAGAAGGCCAGCGGCGGCATCACCGAGTTTGTGCCCCTGAGCTTCATCCACGCCGAAGCCCCGATGCACTTCCAGAAGGCCGTCGCTGGGGTTCGCAGCGGAGCCACCGGCACGGAGGTGCTCAAGGTCCACGCCGTATCGCGCATCATGCTCAACAACTGGATTCCCAATCTCCAGGTCTCATGGGTCAAGGAGGGTATCCGACTCTCGCAGATGCTGCTGATCGCGGGGGTCAACGACCTGGGGGGCAGCCTCATCAACGAAAGCATCTCCACCGCCGCCGGGGCCCAGCACGGCCAGCTGCTCCGCCCCTCGGAGTTCCGCCAGGCCATTCGAGACGCCGGAAGGGTTCCCGCCGAAAGGTACACCACCTACAAAATCAAGCATGTCTTCGACGAAGGTGACGACCCCCAGGACCCCCTGGACCTGATAGACGGCGATCTGGAGGAGCGCTTCGGATCCTACCATCGCCTGGTTAAGATGGAGGGCTTCCGCTTCAAGCATCCCAAACATCGGGACAGGGCCAAGTCCCCGTCCACCACCTAGGCGCCCCATGGGTACGACATCGGGGCCAGTCCTCGCTCTAGCCGGGGGTGTGGGCGGCGCCAAGCTGGCCCTAGGACTTTCCAAGGTTCTTCCCCCTGATCGACTGGTGATTGTGGTCAACACCGGGGACGATGAGGAGTTCCACGGCCTCCACGTCTCCCCTGACCTGGATACGGTGATGTACACCCTGGCCGGGCTGGCCAACCCCGATACCGGCTGGGGGCTAGCCGGGGAAAGCTTTCAAACCCTGGAGATGCTCTCCAACTATGGTGCTCCCACCTGGTTCAACCTGGGCGACAAGGACCTGGCCACCCATATCCGCCGCACCCAGCTCCTGAGCCAGGGTTGGTCCCTCTCCCAGGTGACTCGGGATCTGTGCCAGCGCCTGGGTATTGAGCATGCCGTTGTTCCCATGAGCGATGACGAGGTACGTACCGTAGTGGACACCGATGACGGTCCCCTGGCCTTCCAGGAGTATTTTGTTCATCGCCACTGTGAGCCCAGGACCAGGGCTGTCAGCTTCCACGGCGCCGAAGTTGCAAAGCCCTCTCCCACCTTTGACACCGCGCTGCGGTCCGCTTCCGCCCTGGTCTTCTGCCCCTCCAATCCATTCCTAAGCATCGACCCCATCCTGGCCGTTGGAGACGTGCGAGAGCGTATCCTCTCCTTCAAAGGTCCCAGGGTGACGGTAAGCCCTATTGTGGGTGGAGCCGCCCTTCGTGGCCCTGCGGCAAAGATGCTAGAGGAGCTGGGTCATCCCGTATCCTGTGTGGGAGTGGCACGGCAGTACCGTGGCCTGTGTGACCTCTTTGTCCTTGACCAGGCTGACAACGCCCATGCCGATGCCATACAATCCCTGGGTATGGAGCCCCATGTGACCAACACCATCATGAACACCGACGAGGACAAGATCGCCCTGGCAAAGTTCATCCGTCGTCTGTTGGAGAGGTGACATGAATGGTGACTCTATGGGCGTCGTCGCCGTCATACCGATAAAGCCCCCATCCCAGGCCAAGTCACGCCTGGCCCCCTTCCTGGACGAGCCTCGCCGACAGCGGTTGGTCCTCAATATGCTCCGTCACGTCATTAAAGCCGCCACCGAAGCCGTAGATGAGGTTTGGGTACTGGGCGCAGACGCCGTGACCGAGGAACTGGCAAAGACGGAAGGCGCGCGGTGGTGCCGGGAGGAGGGGACCAACGTCAATGAGAGCCTTGAGATTGTTTTCAAGCAAGTGTGGAGTGCAGGCAAGTCCCCCCTCTTCCTTCCCGGAGACCTACCCTATGTACAAGGGGAAGATCTGCGGGAGCTAATGGCCAAAGCTACTGGAAAGGAAAGCGCCGTTCTAGCGCCGGCCAAAAACGGCGGCGGCACCAATGCCATCCTCCTTCCCAAACCCTCGGAGTTCCGCATGCTCCTTGGACCCGGCAGCTTCCGACGACACCTGGCCCAGGGCAACTCCCTTGGACTGGACATCGCAATACATAACAGTCCAGGCCTTGCCCAAGACCTGGACACCTGGGAGGATGTACAGGCCTATCAGCGGATAGAGCCGGGACTGCTGGAGCGCCTTACCGGTAAGGAGGCTTGACGTGGGCGGCCATGGGGTAAAGCTGGGAGTCCTTCTGCCTACCCGGGGCCTAATCATGGCCCACAGTGCCCCCACCAACGCCGATCTGATCCTTAAAATGGCCCACATGGCCGAGGAGTCCGGCCTGGACTCGGTTTGGGTGGGCGACAGCCTCACCGCCAAACCCAGGCTTGAACCCCTCACAACCCTGGCCGCCGTTGCCGCGCGTACCCAAAGGGTCCGACTGGGCACCGCCGTCCTTCTGGCGGCCCTGCGCCACCCAGTCCTGCTGGCACAGATGATGGGCACCCTGGACCTCATCTCCGGCGGGCGTACCGTACTGGCTGTGGGGGCTGGAGGCGCCTTCAACCGGGAGCAGAAGCAGGAGTGGGAGGTAGCCGGAGTCAAGGCCTCGCAGCGAGGCCGTCGGCTGGAAGAGGTTGTGGAGATCATGAAACGCCTGGGCACAGAGCACACCGTTTCCTTCCAGGGCCGTCACTTCCAGATGGAAGAGGTCTCCTTAGAGCCTCGACCCGTCCAGCCCGGGGGAGTGCCAGTCCTTTTCGCCTGTCACCTGCGGGCCCAGCGTGAGGTTCAGTTCCAACGGGCCGCCAGGCTTGGGGACGGATACATATCCATCTCCGAGACGCCCCAGGACTTTGCCGAGGTAGGCCGCCGGGTCAAGAAATATACAGAGGAGTACGGTCGGGACCTCCGCCGCATGGAGAGGGTCTTCTACATGACGGTGAATTTGAACCGTGACCTTAAAAAAGCCCAGGAAGAGGCGGACCAATACCTGAAGATGTACTACGGCATCAACATGTGGCAGGACCTCTGGGGCCCCTGGGGGCCGCCGGAGCGTCTAGTCGAGTCAATCCAGCAATACGCCGAAGCGGGCGCGACGACGGTCATAGTCCGCTTCGCCTCCTTCGACCCCATGGGCCAGTTCGACACCTTCCTAAAGGAGGTGGTCCCTCGGGTCCAATAGAGCCAACTAATGGTCTCTAGGATAACCCTTTTCCTTATCCTGGCGTCGATGCTCCTGGCCAGCGTGGCCTGGCGGCCCATCCAAACCAACGGCCAAGCACCGGCAGGATGCTTGGCTATCTACGCCGCCACCACCAGGGGAGGCGCTGAAGCGCCCTCCGGCGGCGGGCTTAGCTGCAACGCCTCTAATGCGTCTGGCGACACTTCCAGGGTAGCGCGGGTCATCGACGGCGACACCATCGAGCTGGCAAACGGCGATCGAGTGCGATATATCGGCATAGACACCCCGGAAAGAGGGGAACCATTTTTCGGCAATGCAACCCGCCTTAACAGAAGCCTGGTGGAAGGCAAAAGAATCCGGCTGATGCGGGATGTATCGGAAAAGGACCGCTTCGGACGGCTTCTTCGCTACGTCTACGTGGATGATATACTGGTCAACGCTGAGCTGGTCCGGGAGGGTTACGCCCGGGCCCTGGAGTACGAGCCGGACGTGAGGTTCTTTGCCTGCTTTGCCGCCCTGGAGCAGGAGGCCCTAGACCAGCAAAGAGGCATGTGGGCGCAATAGGAGGACAGACCGTTGTATCCTGTAGACCTCTCCAGTAAAAAAGCCATCGTTTTCGGGGTGGCCAACGAGCGAAGCATCGCCTGGGCCATATGCCAGATACTTCATCAAGCCGGGGTACGGCTGGCCATAGCCTACCAGAACGAGCGCCTGCGAAGTCGAGCGGAGAAGCTGGTCCAGGGAATGGATGCCACCCTGCTGCTTGAGTGCGACGTGGCCCAAGACGAACAGATAGAGGCTGTATTTCAGAAGACGGGTAAGGAGTTTGGGAGCTTAGACTATCTAGTACACAGCATCGCCTTTGCCCAGCGGGAGGACCTGGGGGGCGATTTTTCCCAGATTGGCCGTGAGGGATTTCAGACGGCCCTGGAGATCAGCGCCTACTCTCTGATTCCTCTGGTAAGGCACGCCGCCACCCTGATGAAGAAAGGCGGCAGCGTGATAACCATGACCTTCCAGGCCTCGGAGCGGGTGTTCCCCGGCTACAACATCATGGGTACCGCCAAAGCCGCCCTGGAGAACGAGGTCCGACAGCTTGCCGCCGAGTACGGCCACCGGAACATCCGCGTCAACGCCATCTCCGCCGGGCCTCTGGAGACTCTGGCCGCCCGGGGTATCCACGGCTTCCCAGATATGAGGAGAATCCACGCCCAGAAGGCTCCCTTGCAGCGCAACATTACCCACGAAGAGGTGGCCAAAACAGCTCTCTACCTCTGCAGCGACCTTTCCAGCGGCGTTACCGGGGCCATCATCCCCGTGGACGCCGGATACCACATCATGGCGGTGTAATGGAAAGATAGATCCCTGGAAATCGTCGGTGGGGACGCTTGTTTACTCAGAGGAAGAGGGGCCGCTGGCGTTTCCGTTCGCAGACGAAGGCCCGGCGCCGTTGCCGCCAAAGTTCATACGGTACAGCCTGGAGTAGAGTCCCGCGCTGCTGAGAAGCTGCTGGTGGTTGCCCTCCTCCACTATCCGGCCCTGGTCCATCACAATTATTCGGTCCGCGTTGCGTACTGTGGAGAGGCGGTGGGCTATCACCAGGGCGGTACGGCCCTTGAGCACGACTCCAAGAGCCTCCTGAATAAGCATCTCCGTGTGGCTGTCCACCGAAGCGGTAGCCTCGTCCAGAATGATAATCCTGGGGTCAAAGACCAGGGCCCTGGCCAGGGCGATTAGCTGCCGCTGCCCTCCGCTCAGGTTGCCGCCTCGCTCGTCCACCTCGGCATCGTAGCCCCCGTCCATGCGCAAGATAAAGTCGTGGGCACCCACCGTCTTGGCCGCCTTCACAATCTGCTCATCGGTAACATTGGAATGGTTGAACCGAATATTGTCACTGATAGTCCCGGAGAACAGGAACGGCTCCTGAATGACGGTCCCTATTTGGTTTACCAGAGAAGCCCTGTTCACGTCTCTGACATCGTGGCCGTCAACGGTTATCCTGCCCCCCGTCACGTCGTACAACCGCAGAATCAGGGAGGAAAGGGTGGTCTTGCCGGCGCCTGTGGCCCCCACCACCGCCACAGTCTCGCCGGGGCTCATCTTTAGATTAATGCCTTTTAATACCTCTACTTCGGGAGTGTAGCGGAAGTGAACATCCTCAAAGACCACCTCGCCAGCTATCAGGGGCATTCGCATGGCGTCGGGCTTCTCCGCTATCTCTGGCTTTTCATCGATCAGCTCGAAAATATGGGAGCTGGAGGTCATGGCGCGCTGCATCTGGGTGTACTGCATGGTCAGGTTACGGATAGGCTCAAAGAAACGTTGGATATAGAGGGCAAAGGCCACCACCACGGCCACATCCAGGTTGCCATCAATGACCCCTAGACCACCGAAGATGACTACCAGAGCCATAGCCGCTCCGGCGAGAATCTCTACTGAGGGCAGTAGGGCCGCCGCAAATCTTTGCGCACTGAGATTTGCTTCCATATGGTTTCGGTTGAGGACTTCAAAGTGGCGAAAGTTTTCGTCCTCGCGATTCAGGCTCTGAATCACCCTCATCCCCGAGATGTTCTCCTGAAGATTCCCGTTGACTATAGCCAGGGCCCGCCGCACCCTCATGAACCGGGGCCAGGAGTACCGCTGCCATATCACACCGATGAGGAAAAGCGGCGGCACAATCGACAACGCAATGAGGGCCAAGTTCCAGTCTATGAAGAGCATGATGACAATGATGGCCATCAGAGTAAGGATGTCCCCAAGGGTGATGGCAAGCTGGGATAGAAACTCCTGTATCTGGAACACGTCGTTTTGCAGACGGGACATAATCCGGCCCATCTGCGACTTGTCGTAGAAGGACATGGATAGGTCCTGCAGGTGATTAAACATGTCGTCCCGAACGTCCAGGAGAAGGTTTTGGGACACCCGTGACATGGACACCTGATGGATATAGTGGGTGACGTAGTTAAGGACTGCGTTGGCCATGAAAATAACAACCAGGAATGTCAGCCTTGAGAGGCTTTCGTCGGGGGGGATTATGCTTTTAATGGCCAGCAAAACGATCAGGGGAGCGGCCACCACGGTGGCGGTGTAGATGACCATGGTGACGAGGCCAAGGGTCATCAGGCCCCGATATGGTTGAGTATAGTGAAGGAGCCGGAACAGCACTTTAAAGTCTTTGAGGCCGCCTCGGCGATCATCAAAGGCATCCGCCCGGGTTATGCCTTTCCAGCCATACATCTAGCTAAAGAGTCTCCCTTGCAAACTAATCGTCTCCATCATTACCGGTGGCTGCCTCCAGAAAGACCTCCTCACCTGGCAAAAGCTGAAGCTCATATATCTGCTTATAGAACCCATCTCTGGCAATGAGCTCATCGTGGGTGCCCTGGGCTACAATCTCACCGTCCTTCAGCACCAGGATGAGGTCCGCCCCCATAACACTGCTCACTCTGTGGGCGATGATAAAGGTGGTGCGGTTCTCCATGACCTGGATAAGGGCCTTGCGTATAAAGTCCTCCGTCTCCACGTCAACGCTGGATGTGGAGTCGTCCAGAATAAGGACCGGCGGGTTCACCAGCAGGGTCCGGGCAATGGCCAGCCGCTGTCTCTGACCGCCGGAGAGGGTCACTCCCCGCTCACCCACAATGGTATCGTAGCCCTCTGGCAGGCTCACTATAAAGTCATGGAGCTGTGCCGCCTTGGCCGCCGCCTCAATCTCCTCGGCTGTGACACCGTTGGCGCCGTAGCCTATGTTCTGGCGGATGGTAGTCTGAAACAGGAAAACGTCCTGGAAAACGATGCCCACGTTATGGCGTAGAGAGTCCAGGGTTACGTCCCTGACCTCAATGCCGTCGATGGTGACTGACCCCTCAGTAGAATCGTAGAAGCGTGGTATCAGGTTGCATATAGTAGTCTTCCCGCTGCCAGCCGCTCCCAATATGGCCACCTTCTGTCCCGGCACCACGTCAAAGCTAATGTGTTTCAGAGCAGGGACAAGTGGATTATATGAGAAGGAGACATCCTTAAAACTGACAGCGCCTTTCACGTGATCCAACTCCCTGGCTCCCTCCCTATCACCTACCGGCGATTGGGAGTCCAGCACCTGGAAGATGCGCTCTCCCGATGACATCGCCCGGGAGAAGGTGTTCACCGCCATGCCAAGCATACGAATAGGCATCACGAGGAGGCCCAGAAACAAGAGGAATGTGGTCAGTTCTCCGGCCGTGAGGCTGCCTCCAATGACCCACCTGCCGCCGAAGAGGACGACCAGGCCCGTAGCCACAATGAACATGAAGGTGAGGAATGCGGAGTTTGACACCCTCAGACGGTTAGCCGAGAAGGTCTCCTCTGACAGCTGAAAAGAGTGGTGGTGAAACTTCTGCTTCTGGGCTTCCTCGGCTCCCAAAGCCTTCACCACCCGCATACCCGTTAGGTTCTCCTGAAGGACAGTGGTCAGCTCTCCCATCTTTCTCTGTACCGAGTTCCATATCCGCCGCAGCCTCCGACCCACCTTGACGGTGGTAAATATGGTGATGGGAACACCGGCGAGGCTTATCAGCCCCAGCTGCCAGTGGAGGATCAAGAGGAGGGGAGTCACACCGCCTAGCAGTATGGCCAGTTGGAGGGACCGGACGAGCCCAAAGTTGATGAACATCCGTGTGCTTTCCACGTCGTAGGTAACGATGGACATGAGGTCGCCGGTCTTGCGTCGGTCGTGGAAAGCAAAGCTTAAGCCCTGCATCTTCTGCAAAAGGGAGTTCTTAAGGTAGTAAGACACCCGAACCGACACGCTCTCCGCGAAGTAGGTCTGCCCGTAGCTAAAAAGGCCCCGAATCACGCTCAACAGAAAGAGAAGGCCTGCTAATCGTAAGAGGTTCCCCTTGTCCCTATCAGTCAGAATGTTATCGACGGCGTCGCCGATGAGCCAGGGTATAGTCAGGGCTAGGACGCTGGCTCCAAGAAGGGATATCCAGGCCAAGATTAGATATTTTTTGTATCTAAGTCCGTGCCTCGCAAGGCGTAACAAGATGTGCATTTGCTCGTCATTATATTCCTTTTAGGCACAGGTTTCCAATCCTCACGCCATCGTTGAAGCGCACTTACACACCGTTGGCTCTTGATATAAACCTTTTAGAATTACCAGGCCCCGGATAATAAATCGCGGGGGGGGGTTATCCGCTTTTTACCGGCCATAACTTCTACCAATGCCTACTCCAGCGTGCTAAAATATCATCAGCCCCGAAGATAAGTGAAACTGGACTCCCTATGACCTTCACCCTCCGCAACCTCTACGAGGCAGATATACTCCAGGTCAGCGAGATTGAGCGTGAGGCCTTTCCCACCATTTGGCCACGCACGAGCTTTAAGCGGGACCTGACCAATAGGCGAATCAGCTACCTGGTGGCCGCCCTCCTCCACCCACCCGAAGCCGTTGAGGAACCGGAAGAGGAGCCGATTCATCCATTTTTGGGAAGGGAGCCAATTCCACTGCGGCTCATCAGGAACTTTAGGGACAGGCTCTGGCCTCAGGGGGTCCCTCACAAGCCAACCAACGACACCCCATTGGGATTCGTCAGCGTCTGGTTCATTACCGAGGAAGCCCATATAACGGCCATAGCGGTAAAGGAGGCGTGGCGGGGCCAAGGTCTGGGAGAACTCCTTCTTATAGGAGCCATTGAAACCGCCATGCATCGGAAAAGCCGGGTGGTTACCCTGGAGGTGCGGGTGTCTAACGTCAGCGCCATCTCCCTCTACGAGAAGTACAGCTTCAAGCGGGTAGGAACTCGTAAGGGCTACTACACCGACAACCGTGAGTCTGCGGGCATCATGACCACGGAACCCATCCACGGCCTCTCTTACCAGCAGAGATTCTCGGAGCTGCGGGAAGCCTACCTTAAACGCCGTGGCTCTGTGGAAATGTCCCTGAAGTTGGCCAGCGCCTGAACCCCACCGTACCCAGACCATCTTCCGCTCTTCCCAACCAAGCCAACTTACCTTGACCCACCTATACGCTGTTGATAGAATGTCGTGAGCTTCTTGCCGCCAGTAAAGCGATGCGGGTAATTGGACTTACCGGAGGGATTGGGACGGGGAAAAGCGAAGTCTCGCGGATCTTGCGGGAGTTGGGATCCGTGGTCATCAGCGCAGATATGCTGGGCCATGAGACCTATAAGCCCAACACAGAGACCTGGCAGCAGGTAGTGGATGCCTTCGGTAAAGAGGTGGTAGGGGCCAATGGAGAGATCGATCGGAAGCGCCTCGGAGAGATCGTTTTTTCCGATCCCAAAGCCCGAGCGAAGCTGGACTCCATAACGTGGCCCCAAATTACCAAGCTGGCCCGTCAGAGAATTGAGAACCTTCGCCGTCAAGAAACTGATACAATAGTACTTGAGGCCGCTGTTCTAATTGAAGCGGGATGGGACTCCCTGGTGGACGAGGTCTGGATAACTTACTCCCCCAAGGATGTAGTCCTAGAACGCTTGAAGGGGCGATCCGGCCTCTCTGAAGGGCAGATTAGAGATAGAGTTAATGCCCAGCTCCCCTATGAGGAGTTGGTAAAGCACGGGCAAGTTATCATAGATAACACGGCAACGCTGAAGGAGCTGCGAGCTAAAGTAGAGACTTTGTGGGAGAGACGCAAAGAGGAATCATCGGATAAGAATGGCTAAAACCGCCGAAGCTCTATATAACCAGTTTACCATTGAGGAATATTTTGTAGAAGAAGAGCCCTTTTACCTCCCTGTGTCCGATGAGGTGGAGCTCTTTGAGGCCGCCTACGCCGCCCAGGTACCGATCCTATTAAAGGGACCCACCGGCACCGGAAAGACCAGGTTTGTTGAGTACATGGCCTGGAAACTCAGCCAGCCCCCTGCCACGGCAAAACGCCGCTCCAAAGCGAGCCAAAACGGCCACCTCATCCCACTGGTGACCATTGCATGCCATGAGGACCTTACCGCCAGCGACCTGGTGGGCAGGTACCTCCTCGACGCCGAGGGAACCCGGTGGATTGACGGACCCCTCACCCGGGCAGTCAAGTCTGGAGCTATCTGTTACCTGGATGAGATCGTAGAAGCTCGCAAAGACACCACCGTACTAATCCACCCCCTGGCCGACCATCGCCGTGTGCTGCCAGTTGAGAAGCAGGGATTGGTGCTGGAGGCCAAAAAGGGGTTCCAGCTGGTGATCTCCTACAACCCTGGGTACCAGAGCGCCATAAAAGACCTGAAGGAGAGCACGAGGCAACGGTTTATCGCCATCGAATTCGTTCCGCCACCACCGGAGGCTGAAGCAAAGATCATAGAGAAGGAGTCGGGGTGCACTCACCGGCAGGCCCTGGCCCTGGCCAAACTGGGCGAAAAAATTAGGAACCTACAGGAGCACGGTCTGAAGGAAGGGGCAAGCACCCGAGTGCTGATTTACTCCGGCAAGCTGATGGCCAAGGGTATTGCGCCCCGCCGCGCCTGTCATGTGGCCGTTGTCTGGGGCATCACCGACGATCACGAGGTTCAGAGAAGTATCGAAGAGGTGGTCTCCTCCATCTTCGAGTAGAGGTTCTAGTGACTGATACCGTCCTTACCCGTCTGAGAAATCTCCTTTCGGAACGCCCCTCAGTGTCGCTGGAGAGCCCTGACAGAAACCCCGCCGCTGTCCTACTGCTGGTTTACCCCAAAGACGGCGACTACTACATTCATCTCCAAAAGCGCGCCCAACACCTGGAGCGTCACGGGGGCGAGGCATGCTTCCCTGGAGGCACCCCCGAGGCCGAGGACGGGAATCTGCTACAAACGGCCCTTCGAGAGGCCCAGGAGGAAGAAGGCATCCGTCCAGAGGATGTCACAATCCTGGGTCAGATGGACGATACCCTCACTCGCACGGGTTACGCCATGAAGGTCTTTGTTGGAACCATACCTTACCCCTACGCCTTCAAACCCAACCCCGGAGAAGTCGAGGAGGTCGTAGACGTGCCTTTGAAGGTGCTTCAGGACCCTGCCAGCTGGCGAGAAGAGGCGCGCTGGCAGCAAGGTAAGGTGAACATCACCTACGCATACACCTTCGGCCCTCATGTAATCTACGGCGCCACCGCCAATATCGTAGGACAGTTTTTGAACCTAATGAAACGTGTCAATGGGAACGAGAGGCTCTAATTTGGACCAGGGTACCATGCCTGAATTGTGGGAGGATCTAGAAAAGCTACCCCTTCCCCTTCAAGAAGAGTTCCATAAAGCCGCTAAGACCCTAAGCCTCATCTTCAAAGAGGACGAGATGGCGTCTTGGGCCAAAGAAGGACTGGCCATCTCTACCCAGACGGCCCGCTCCTGGGAGGCCGGAGTAGAATACCTCAAAGTTAGCGGAGAGGTGGCTAAATACCTTTCTTTCTCTTCTTTCACCCAGTGGACTAGATGCGGAGCTTACCTGTCTCAGGACTCACCCTCCCTGGCCGTAGCCTATTTTAGGGCCGGTCCAGGTATCGTAGTTAACCTGAGGCCCCAGCACATAGCCCGCTGGGCTGGCCTGGGCCGCAGCATGTATAAAGGCACCTGGAAGTCCAGCACCCTGGCCTCCAAGTTCTTTGAGGTGAGTCCATCCCTGGTCCGCAACCTCTCCTTCTGGGACGTGGAGGTCTTTGCCGGCCTCATCGAGAGCCTATCCGCCAAGTCTTATGACCTGGCAAACGAGTGTCTGACGCTAGGCAACCAGGCCTTGGCTGGAATGGGAAGAGAGCGGGAGGCTTTTCTTTCCCTCTGCCGTACCCAAACGGAGACGAGCTGGCGTGAGGTAAAAGCCTGTTTTGAGGTTGTCGACAAGTCTCTGCCCCAGATCGAGGAGAGTCAGAGAGGTCGGTTTCTGCGCCTGGCGGAGCACCTGGCTAGAGAGGGCTCCAGGGAAACCTCCGTATTCCTGGTCAGCGGCTCAACGGCCCTGGGCAAAATCAAGCCTCAGGCGCAGCAGCACATTCTGGATTTATGCGACGCCCTTCTGAGTGTATCTCCGCAAGCCGTACACGCCTTTCTGAGAAGCCTGGACTCGGTACTTTCCAGAATTACGCTGGCCCAACTAGACACCTGGTTTGACAGAGGAGCCCGCCTAATCAAGGAGAACCCCGAGGGTGGACTAGCGTACTTCCGCGTGGAGTCTAACACCTCAGAGGCGGCCCTTGAGAGTCTCTCCTCTAGCTTGGAGCTGGACCGGGTTAGAGGGGTCCTGATGCTATATTGTCGTGCGCTCTCAGGGGCCGATATTGAGGTGACCGAGAGCAGTGAGTTGGTGCACAAGGGCATCGGGTGGGTCTCTGAAGGTCACGCCACCACCGAGGGAACCAAAGTATACCTGCCTCCTATCATAGACCGCTATCCCAGCAAGGACGAGAACTTTGGTTGGTATAAGGTGGTCTCCACCCACCAGGTGGCCCACATAGAGTTTGGGAGCTTCCTCTTCGCCTTCGAGAAGCCCTCTGGCCTCTTCCAAGACACACGCCTGGAGCGAGAAAAAGCCCTGCTGGCCCAGGTAAGAGAAGACCCAGAGATGAAAGCCTACCTCCGGGGTGCGGAGGGAAATTGGATCACGGACATGAGCCGCTACTTCTCCCTCCTCAGCGATAGAAAGCTGGCTCTTGACGTGTTCACCATTCTGGAAGACGGACGGCTAGATTATCGGGTCAAGCAAGAATATCCCGGCATGAAGCACATCTACCATCAGGTCCAAGAGAGCGCCCTGGAGAGCCGTCCACCCTTGTTGGAGTTACCACTACGACAGGCCATGGTGGAGCTTTTGGTGCGCTTTAGCCTGGAGCAGCACCACGGTCTCATGGTACCAAGGAAATACGTAAAAGCGGCCCGAGTCCTGGCCAAGATACAAAAACGCCTTCACAACGTGGCAGCCTCGGTAGAGGCCTCCGCCGAGGCTACCCTCAGGGCCTACGAAATCCTGTCGCGGATTCCCAACGAGCGGGAGCCCCAGGAGGAGTGGGAGAGCCAGGACTTTGATACCGAGGAGGAGTTCTCTGAGGAGGAGCTATCGAAGCTCATTGAGGAGATGGGAACGGGCGCCCAAGGCGAGGAGGAAGAAGAGCAGGAGCGCTATGAGTCCCCTGAGGACATCGACTTCCGCGGTGATTTCAAGCCGGAGCTGGTCCAGACCCTAAACAGGATGCGTTCAGGACAGGCGCCAGACGGTGAAGATGGGTCAGAACCTCTCACCAAAGAGATGCTGGAGGAACTTTTAAGGCAAAGCGCCGAGCTGGGAATGCAGAACGAGGGTGAAGACGCTGAGGCTATGGCGGCCTTTGCTCAGAACCTCATGAAAGAGGCTGGCGTGACCCCTCCCACCTCACGCCCGGGCCAGGGCTACGGTCCCATAGTCCACGTTGATGAGCAGGGGGGGGCCCTGGAGGCCCGAGAGCCCAAGACCTATGTCTACGACGAGTGGGATTTCCGCGCCGCAGACTACAAGCCCAAATGGTGCATCGTTAGAGAGAAGACCGTTGAAGAAGGGGACCTTAAGTTCTTCGGCGACACTATGCGCAACTATGCCCCCCTCATCAACGACGTTCGCCGCCAGTTTGAGCTGGCCATTCCCGAGAGCTTCCGCAAGGTACGGCGCCAGCCCGACGGCGACGAGTTCGACCTGGATGCCGCTGTGGAAGCCATGATAGACCGACGCTCAGGCATCACTCCCTCGGAGAAGGTCTACTGGTTCCGCAACAAGCAGGAGCGGGACGTGGCCGTGGTCTTTCTGCTAGACATGAGCGCCTCCACCGCCGAGGCCATTGACGAGGGCCGGCCCATGGTGGGCGATCAGGATGCCCCCGACGACCCGGTGGAGTACATGATGTGGCTGCGGTCGCGTAGGGAGGGCCTGGTGCGGCGCCACTACAAGCGCATCATAGACCTGGAGAAGGAGGGAGTGGCCCTTCTCCTCCAAGCCCTGGAGTCCATCGGGGACATCTATGGTATCTACGGCTTCTCGGGCTACGGTCGGGAGAATGTAGAGTTCTACGTTATAAAAGACGTAGAAGAGAGCTTGACCGACAATGTCAAGAAACGCATAGACAAAATCAGTCCTCTCCACGCTACCCGCATGGGACCAGCTATACGCCACGCTACCGCCAAACTGGTGCAACAGGAGGCCAAGACCAAGATCCTGTTCCTCATCAGCGATGGCAGGCCCCAGGACCGAGGCTACAGCCGCGAGGGAGTGGAGAAGGAGTACGCCGTTCACGATACCCACATGGCCCTGGTGGAGGCACGGCGTTTGAACATTACGCCCTTCTGCCTCACGGTGGACAAGTCGGGCCACGACTATCTAAAGGCCATGTGCGGCGATATGAACTACGAGGTCCTGGGCGATATCTGGACCCTGCCTCAGCGCCTTCCCCAACTCTATCGCAAGCTCACCATATAGCTAGGTTGGCCTGGACAAGAGCGTAAAGCTCGTTCCTACGCCGTATATTGCGTATCTATCCATTGTAGCTCCCTAATACAGCGATAAACGTCGTAGCCTTGACATAAGCCCTAAAACTCCGTTATTATCCGTGGCACGTCGCCTCAACTACCCGCCTGACGTTATGGGCACAGGAGGTAAGTATGGCTATTGTAACCATTGACGGATACAGGGGTAGCGGCAGTACAGAGGTGGGCACCCGGGTAGCCCAAGCCCTTAACGCCAACTACATCGATAGGTTGCTGCTGAGGAAGGCTGCCGAAAAAGCCCAGGCACCAATAGGAGAGTTTGTAGGTAGGGCCGGTCGCGAGCACCAGCCTTCGGTAGGAACCAAAGAGAGGCTTCTCCGGCTTCTGGAGCGTTGGTTCGACTTCTACGCCAGAAACTCCGTCTATGTGAACCCTTGGGAGGGCTTTGCCTTTCTGGGCCACTACAGGGAGATCGATGAAGAGGTGGCCAAGGCCGCCAGAGTCCCGTCGCGGTTTGTGGATGACCAGCGGTTCATAGAGGCCATCACCTCAGCTATACACGAGATGGCCCGGTCAGACAACCTGGTTATCGTGGGCCGAGGCGGCTGTTCGCTGTTAAAAGAGTTCCCCAACACCCTCCACATAGGCCTTGCGGCGCCCTTTGGGACCCGGGTGATAAGGAACATGCGCAAACACCAGTTCAGTGCTTTGGAGGCCTCAAAGTTTACTCGGGAAACGGACGAAGCCCGCCGACGCTACTACCAGAAGTTCTTCAACACAACCCCGGACGACCCTTACCTCTACACCTTTTCCCTTAATACTGTAGCGGTGCGTCCGGAGCTAGCCAAGGAGCTTATCGTATCCAGGGCGTCGGTCTTGGCGGACGGAAGACAGAACTAGGTCAGTTAAGCTCCTTACAGCTCGTTCAGAAGCCTACACAGCTCCACCAGGGCCGTGGTAACGGAGCGATGTTTGACCACCGCCCGCCTGGGCGGCAAACGCAGGGCCAGATTCTTCACCCTCTGGTCAACGCTTATGCAGGCAAAAACTGTGCCCACGGCCTTGCCCTCCAGCTCCGACGGCCCCGCAACCCCGGTTATGCCTATGCCTATATCGGCGTCTAGGCGCTGTCTAGCGGCGTTGGCCATCGCCTCGGCGGTCTCCTGGCTAATGGCGCCGTGAACCTCAATTATCTCCGCTGGCACTCCACTGGCCACCTTGGCCTGATTGCTATAGGTGACAATGCCGCCACGGAAATACTTAGAGCTACCGGGCACGTCGGTGATATTGCTGGCCAGCAGCCCGCCGGTGCAGGACTCCATGGTAGCCAGGGTTAGTCCCTTCTCCGTCAAGGCCGTGGCCACCGCACCTTCAGGGGTATCGTCATCATAGCCCCATACATGATGTCCCATAACGGCGATTATTCCTTCTTCCACAGGACGAATCAGCTCCCGCGCCTCCTCCTCTGTTGAGCCGCGTCCGATGATACGCAGATGAATGCCATCGTGCTTGGCGTATATGCCAAGGTAGGGATTTTCCGTCTCGCAATACTTGGCGACTCTTTCGGCAACATCGGCCTCCGCCAGGTCGGTGGTCTTGATATTGCGGGTGATGATCACCTGTCCCTTAACTCGACCCTTTAGCTTTGGCGCTACCTGGCTGGTCCAGATGTTCGTCATCTCACCTGGTGGGCCAGGCATGGCAATGATCATCTTGCCGTCCTTCTCCACCCACCACCCCGGAGCGGTGCCCTGGTTGTTGGGGATAGAGGCGGCCGATGGTATAAGGGTGGCCTGCTTCTCGTTGCGGGGCGGCATCTTCGCGCCCCGGTACCGGAACCACCCTTTCAGGTCCTCCAGCAGTACCGGGTCTACCTTCATCTCTTCCCCCAGGGCAGCGGAGATGGCCTCTCGGGTCAGGTCATCCTGGGTGGGACCAAGGCCACCGGTGGAGAAGACGATCTCCGAGCGCTGGAGGGCTTGAGCAAAGGCTTCGGTCAAGTCCTTCAGGTGGTCCCCCACCTGCGACATCCGCTGAATGGTTATACCCAGTGCCGGGACCTGAGATGCGATATAAGAGGAATTTGTATCGGTGAGCTCCCCCATTAGAAGCTCAGTGCCTATGGACAGGATTTCACCCTTCACTATGCCGACTCCCAAGGAGAATGAAGCCAGTATATGGGAGGGCCATGTCGAATTCAACGAACGGCAGGAAAGGGGTTCCCATGAACGGCTTACGGTCGGACGACAAAAGCCGGTCCACCCATGCCAGCGATGCAGCTCGCGTCAGGCTCACTCCCTGGGGTGTCAAGGAATTCCAGGACAACGCTTTGGGGACAGGGGCCAGCAAGGCTGGCGCCGTGGCCAACGCCTGGGAACTCGAAGTAGAAGCTGTTGCTCAGGTTTTCCGCAGCCAGCTGACCCCAGGCCGGTGGCGTAATGGGGTCGTATTCGCCCGCCAGGACCAGGGTGGGAATATCGCTTCTAACCGGCTGGTTTTCAACGGGGTCCGCTCTCCTTGCCCCCCAAGACTGGCAAAGGTCGAAAATCGAAGTGCTGTCAAAGTTGCCCTGGAATTCAGGATAGGCCTCGGAAGAGGCGGCGATCTCCTCTCTGGTGGTGAAAGGAATCTCTTCGCCGCACTGCACTGAGAGATGCATCCCATGGCTAATAAACTCAAGGTCAGCCAGGAAGCTTCCCTGCAACAGAGCCAGGAGGCCAAATCTACCTCTCCGCGCGTCATAGATGATCTGCGGCAGCACAGGAATGATCTCCGTAGAATACAGGGACTGAAATACAACCTCGACCAGATCATCGCCAGTGGTTAGGGCATCAAAGGTCTCTCCGGTAAGCGGATTTGTTATGGAGTTGACTACGGGGGCTTTGTTTAGCTGCTCCACTACCTCAAAGAAAGTAACTCCCAAATCCGGGTATGCGGCGTTACAGATAGGGCTAACTGCACAGCCATTGAATAGCACATCGAAAGCGCGGTCGGCGTCTGGAGACAGTTGGGTGTAGAGGTTGACCTCCAACGGAACGGTCGAGTCCAGAATAACGCTGCGAATACCTTCTGGAAAATCCCGCATGGCTGTAAGGGCAAGCCGTGTGCCGTAGGAGATTCCGTAGAGGTTCCACTCATCATAGCCTAACGCCTGGCGCAGGTCCTTCAGGTCAGCCGCGCTTTCCGCGCTGGTAAAGGCCTCCAGGTTCACGCCCTCTCTTACAAGACGGTCACGACACGCCAGAACCGCCCCAGCGCTCAGAGCCACCGTTTCCTCAAAGCTCAGATCCTGATCGAGGGTATCATGGACCAGATCAATGGTTTCGGGACAATCAAGGGCGGGCTCCGAAAAGCCCACACCTCGCTGATCGAACATTATAAAGTCCCGGTCCGCCAGGAAGGGTGCAAACCTCCGGTTGAAGATAAGGGGCACCACTTCCAGCGATTTCCCG
>JAPULR010000131.1 GCA_027294635.1 Chloroflexota bacterium
CGTCATCAGCCCAGGCAAGACCTGGGAAGGCGCCGCGGGAGGCCTTATTTGGGCGGTAGGCATATCGATTGCTCTGGCCGCCGTCCTCGACCTCTCCTTTCCTCTCTGGCAGCAAGTGCTCCTGGGCCTGCTCCTGGGCACAGTAGCTCAAATGGGCGACTTGCTGGAGTCGGCCCTGAAACGAAGGGCCGGGGTGAAGGACGCCGGCGTCCTGATCCCAGGCCACGGCGGCGTCCTGGACAGGATAGACTCGCTGTTGGTTACCATTCCCGTGACGTACTATATCCTTGCCCTTATAATTGATTAGCAGAACTTTGGGGTATTCATAAGAAAGTCAAGTATGATGATTAAAAGGGCGTCCTCTCAAAATAACATGCTGGCCCTTCGACAAGCTCAGGGTGAGCGAGGATAAACCCGCTCAGGGTCCCGTTATTCCCGATATCCCGTCTGTACCGATAATGGTATCTGCGGGATAAATCGGGATTATCGGGATGGTGAGCCTGTCGAACCAAGAGCGGGACCATTAGCGCCAGCGTGGAATGAAGAGAGACTACGCTTTAAGTAAGCCAAGGTCTAATTGAAGGTGTCGCTATGAAGCTTTGGATTGATGAAGTAGGAGGAATTGGGGCGAGCCCCAAAGAGGTAGAACAGTTTATTTCTGACTTCAGACCCGAATCTCCCTATGAGTGTGGTCAAAGACTTTCTCAACATCCCGAAACTGTTTTGTTGCCTCTTAACACACCATATGCCTTTAGCCGATCCTTCTCAGAAGACGTGGAGCGCCAAGAATTTGACTAGAAAGGGACTGGTAGTACTGGGTTCCACCGGCTCCATTGGACGCCAAACCTTGGACACCGTGCGTGCTTTCCCGGACCAGCTCAAAGTGGTGGGCCTAGCCGCGGGATTCAATACAGATCTACTCGGGGAGCAGATCGCGGAATTTAAACCACGGTTGGTCTGCTGCGCCGACGGTGCGTCAGTACAAGACCCGTCTAATCAAGCCACCGTCATGCCAATGGAAGAGATGGTGTGCGATTCCGAGGTCGACATCATTATGGTGGGCACCACCGGCCGTGCCGGTCTCATGCCTACCATCAAAGCATTGCAGAACCAGCGCACAGTCTGCCTGGCCAACAAAGAGGTGATCATCATGGCCGGGGAGATGATAACCCGGCTCGCTCGAAATGAGGGTGGCTCTCTTTTCCCGGTGGACAGTGAACCCAGCGCTATATGGCAGTGCCTCCAGGGAGAACACCAGTCCACTCGACGTCTTATTATCACCGCCTCAGGCGGACCCTTCCGCAATACGCCCATGGAAGATCTCTCCTTGGTGACACCCGAGCAGGCCTTGAGGCATCCAACCTGGAAGATGGGTAAGAGGATAACCATCGATTCCTCCACCCTTATGAACAAGGGATTCGAGGTGATAGAGGCCCACTGGCTTTTCGACATGGCCTGGGAGCAGATAGAGGTAGTAGTACATCCTCAGAGCCTTATCCACTCCATGGTAGAGTTTGACGATGGCTCCATCAAGGCCCAAATTGGGCCACCGGATATGAGACTGCCTATACAGTACGCCCTATTCTATCCAGAGCGCCGCTCCAACGATGCAATTCCCAGGCTGGATATTTCCGTGCCGACGACCATGACCTTCGAGCCCATGGACCCATCGCGGTACCCCTGCTTTGTCCTGGCCCTGGAGGCGGGTCGCAAGGGCGGCACCTTTCCGGCGGTCCTCAGCGCCGCCGACGAGGTGGCGGTCCAACTTTTCCTCGACCGCCGCATCCCATTCACCGATATACCAAGGGTGGTTGAGGGCGTTTTGGAGAGCCACCTGCCTTCCTTTGGAGGGAACCTGGAGGACATCCTAGGCGCCGACCAGTGGGCCCGAGCCAAAGCCGGAGAGGTGGCAAAGTATCTGTCATGATCTTCGCCCTGGAGATGATAGGCATGGTTGTGGCCCTGGTGGTCATCCACGAGTTTGGCCATTTCGCCACCGCCAAGTTCTTCAACGTAAAGGTCCACGAGTTCGGCATCGGGTTTCCACCCAAGCTCTTTGGGTTCCGGAAGGGTGAAACAGAGTACACCCTAAACCTCATACCCCTGGGTGGCTTTGTCAAGCTGGAGGGCGAGAACGACCCCGCCGAGCCCCGCAGCCTGGCCAGGAAATCCCCTGCTGTCCGGGCCATAGTTCTCAGCGCCGGCTCCTTTATGAACGCCGTTCTGGCGATAGCAATCTTTACCGGTCTGTTTATGGTCCCACGAGACGTCACTATCGGAGACGTGTTGATCCAGGACGTCAACGCTGACTCGCCCGCTGAGGCGGCGGGTATACGGCCCGGAGACAGGGTAATTTCTGCCGACGGACACGAGGTAGAGAACATCAATGACCTGGCGTCGCGGATAACTCGCAACCTTGGGTCTGAGATCACCATGACCCTTGAACGAGGCGGCCAAGTCAGAGAGGTAAGCCTGGAGCCGCGATGGCGCCCCCCGGAGGGCGAAGGCGCGGCGGGAATCCTGCTGCGCCTGGACAACACCACGGTGGAAAGTCGCTCCTATCCCTTCTGGGAGGCGGTCCCCAAGGCTGTAGGCCAGATCGGCGACGTGCTGTCCCTCACCTGGCGGGC
>JAPULR010000132.1 GCA_027294635.1 Chloroflexota bacterium
ACAAGAGCTCGTCTCTTCGCCAATTGGCCACCGCTAACCACTCCTGGGTAATGACATCTCCGTTGAGACTCTAACATTCGCTATAATTACGACCAGTTTACCGTCGAATTCGCCAAAAGGCCAGTTCTGGAAAATTCCAAACCAGCAAGGAGAATACGGCAGCTGGCCAATGAGCAGAGGGGTCGCAGGCCCTTGGCTGCCCCCGTGCAGGGCCCTGGTGGCGGAGTGTTGACAAACCAGGTCGGGGGGCTCATACTGCCTCTGTACCCCTACCCAGGGGGTATGGGATGAAACTCGAAAGGAGATTGCCGATGCGAGCAGACGTACAGGCCGATGCACTGAAACGCCTCAATTACATTGAGGGCCACTTAGCGGGAATCGGGAAGATGATCGAAGATGACCGCTACTGTATGGAAATCCTCAAGCAAACATACGCTGTTCGCCGCGCACTGGAGGCCGTCGAAGCCAACATCCTGGAGGGGCATCTGGAGACACACGTGGTGGACGGGATCAAGGAGGGCCGGGAGCGCCAGGTCATCGATGAGCTAATGGAGCTGTACGGTCTGGCAAACCAACTCTCCCGTACATAGACCGAAAGAGGATCACACCGGGAGTTGATGAAGACCACCGCCCAAGAACCTAAAGTCGGGACACTTACCCTTAACGTCGAGGGCATGACCTGCGCCTCCTGTGTTTTCCATGTGGAGAAGGCCCTGAAAGGCGTGCCAGGAGTCGTGGGCGCTTCCGTAAACCTGGCCACTGACCAGGCCAAGGTCGATTACGTAGAAGAGCTGGCCGGGCTGGAGGCATTTCGCGGCGCTATAGCGGACGCGGGCTATTTCGTTCAGGGCGTGGCGGGTGAGGCCGACGAGGCAGCGGAGCAGCAGCGGCTCGCCCGCACCAAAGAGATCAGGACCCTGACACGCAAGGTTGTGCTCGCAGGTGGCGTGGGGATCGTAATCATGGTCCTCATGTACATTTCTCTGGAGACGCTGCGGGTCACTGAGTTCCAGCTCAACGTGGCCCTTTGGTTGATGGCGACCCCTGTGCAGTTCTGGGCTGGCGCCATCTTCTACCGTGCGGCCTGGGGCGCCGCCAAGCACCGCACTACCAACATGAACACCCTCGTCGCCGTGGGTACCACCGTTGCCTATGGATACAGCACAATGCTCACGTTCTTTAGTAGCTTCTTCAGTGAGGCGCACCTGCTCCATGCCCACAGCGCCTTCAACCACAGCACTGGCACCTACTTCGACGCCTCCGCCATGATCATTTCGTTGGTCCTTTTGGGGAGGCTCCTGGAGGCTCGCGCTAAGGGGCAGACATCCGATGCGATTCGCAAGCTTATGGGACTACAACCGAAGTCAGCTCGAGTGGTGCGCGACGGCGAGGAGGTGGACATCCCTATTTCCGATGTCGTAGAGGGTGACATCATAGTCATACGGCCCGGCGGGAAGATGCCGGTAGATGGGAAGGTCACCAATGGGGCGTCCGCGGTGGACGAGTCTATGCTCACCGGTGAAAGCCTTCCGGTGGAGAAAGAGATAGGTTCACCGGTGTACGGCGGGACTGTCAACAAGACGGGAAGCTTCCGTTTCAAGGCTACCAAGATTGGACGGGACACGGTTCTCTCGCAGATCATCCGCCTGGTGGAGGAGGCGCAGGGTTCTAAGGCCCCCATCCAACGTTTGGCCGACGTGGTGGCGAGCTATTTTGTCCCAGTAGTAATTGGGGTTGCCGCTTTAACGTGGGCAGCATGGTTCTTCTTGGGCCCTGCTCCCGCACTGGCAATTGCCATCCTCAATACAGTTGCCGTATTGATCATCGCCTGTCCCTGCGCCCTTGGCCTGGCAACCCCGACCGCGATCATAGTGGGAATGGGCAAGGGAGCAGAGCATGGCATTTTGATTCGTAACGCGGAGGCGTTGGAGCGAAGCTACAAAATCCAGACGGTGGTACTGGACAAGACCGGTACTCTCACCCAAGGGCGGATCGCGGTGACAAATATCGTTGCCTTGGGCATCACCGAAGAGGAGCTCCTGGGGTTGGCTGCCTCGGCGGAGCGGGACTCTGAGCACCCATTGGGAGAGGCGGTAGTGGCGGCGGCGAAGGAGCGGGGATTGAAGCTGGAGCCCATGACGCAGTTCCAGGCCCTCCCGGGCCACGGCATCGTGGCGCAGGTCAACGGCTTCGAGGTGATGGTCGGCAACCTTAGCCTTGTGGAAGAGCGAGGCATCTCCTTGAATGGGCTTGAATCTCGGGCCCAAGAGCTCTCACATCAGGGGAAGACCCCAATGTTCGTCGCCTCGAACGGTTCGGTGGTCGGAATCATCGCGGTGGCAGACACCGTGCGGCCCGAATCCCGGGAAGCGGTGGAAGCCCTGCACCGGCTAGGCGTGGATGTGGTGATGCTGACCGGCGACAACCGCGGCACCGCTGAAGCCATCGCCCGTTTGGTAGGAATCGACCCAGACGCTTCGGGGCGAGACCGGATCCTGGCGGAGGTCCTGCCCGACCAGAAGGCGGAGCAGATACGAGCGCTGCAGGAGGAAGGGAAGGTTGTGGCTATGGTGGGGGACGGCATCAACGATGCCCCAGCGCTGGTCCAGGCCGACGTGGGCATCGCCATTGGCACCGGGACGGACATCGCTATGGAAGCAGCCGACATCACGCTGATGCGGGGTGACGTCCGTGGTATAGCTGAGGCCATTGCCCTCTCCAAGGCCACCATGCGGACCATCAAACAGAACCTGGTCTGGGCCTTCGGGTACAACGTTGCATTGATCCCAGTAGCGGCAGGAGCTCTATACTTGTTCCTCACCCAGGTACTCCACACTAGTGTTCCTGCGGGCGTACTCCAGTACATCCTCGGGGACAACGGCTTCCTGAACCCGGTCATGGCCGCAGCCGCTATGGCCATCAGCTCGGTCTCCGTCGTGACCAACTCCTTGCGGTTGAGGCGTTTCCAGGTGAGCCGGTAGCGTCTGCGTGGTCTGGCTAAAAGAAATGAGGTGCACATGATAGAGTTCAAGGCGCGAATGTGGAAGGATCACTTCGTCGTGTCATACGAGTGCGACTGTGGGCGGAGGTCCATGGCGCATGGCTACCGGGGAAGCGCCGAAACAACCCATGAGCACATCAGGATCCGAAGGAGGTCAGTTTATGCCTAGCAAGATTTTCGGCTTCTTGCGCCGGCGGGAGACTGCAGAAGATCCCGTCTGCCACATGGAAGTGGATATGAGCAAGCCATCCGGAGGGACCCACGAGCACCAGGGAACCACCTACTACTTCTGTGGCCCAGGCTGCCGCGTGGCCTTCTCAAAAGAGCCAGACTCCTACCTGTCTGGTGACAAGCGCGTGGATATGTAACGTCGGACCATCGGGTACACAGAATAAACCTCCATCTTTCTTGGCCTGTATCAGCGTCACATACGAACTATGGGTCGAGCCCCCTAGGCAAAGCGCTCTCCAAAAGGGGCATGGGCGATGCAGCTAGGGAACAACCCGGTGTCGTTGTCCAGGGAAAATGTCAGGTGTTAGTGTTCAGCGATTCTGTCAGTCCTTGGCCTCGTTGGGGCCGCCGGCCAATGATTAGCGTCTGGGGTAGGTAGTCCGTGCTCTGGTGCACAGGCTGCCAGCGATCATCCAGCAGTGTGTTTTCAAAGGCACGAGTGTTCGCATGGGGCGGATTGTAGCGAGTATGACGATTAAGCGCAAATGCGGGAAGCGCACGATCGTGCAAGGCATAGTGGGTCATTCCTTTGTCGGTCGTGCCCATTCGATGTAGATGCCTGCATTAATGAACTTGCCGAAAGGCCAGAGTCAGAAAGTAGCTGGGTTGCTGAAACTAGGATGTTTTCGGGGCGCCACGGGCAGGACTGCAAGCCCCCTGCCACCCTGAAGTTGGACTCCCTGATCTGCTAAAGATCTAGCCGATCCCGCATGGAGTCCTACAGGAGGTTAATCTGGGATACTGCGCGAAGGGCTACTACCAGCCCCGACACAAGAACTACCAGGGCTGTTGTCAGCGGAAGGAGCCGTGTCAAGACCCCTACGGTCCTATTCTCAGCCTGGAAACGCTCAATGAATCGTCCAGCGTAAACTAGCAAAAGACCTACACCAGCCAATACCATCGCCATCCCCGCGCTGAAAGCGAGGATCAGGAGCAAGCCGAAGCCGACGCGGTGTAGCGAAAAGGCTGCAAGAAGGATTACCAGGGCAGAGGTGGATGGCAGCAATCCACCAACAACCCCAAGGGCGGTCAGACTCTTCCAGGTGATGCGTAGCCTGCTACCATCTTGCGTTCGCTGATAAGAGCGGGCACCGTGCTGGGCGTGGGGGCGTCCGCGCACCATCCCGACACTCATTGCCTTTATCCTGCCCAAGAACCCTGCTGCCCTGAAGGTGGCAAAATCGGTATGAGGGTGGGAATGAAATGTTGTGAGACCTTCCGAATTGTGATTATGGGCATGAGACGGTTCCCCATCCCGGAACCGGGCGGAAAGAAGCCAGATCCCGATAGCCACAATTATCACCCCAGAAACAAGGGTGAGCCAGGGGTATAGCTGTTCCGGAGCCACTATGGTAGAGGCGTAGAGCACTATAAGTCCCAACCCCAAAACCCCCAGGGTGTGAGAGATGGTAACGGTGAAGCCCAGGAAAAGCGCGTGCTTCGCCGTGCCTCTGGTTCCTACCAGGTAGGCTGCCATGATGGTTTTCCCGTGGCCAGGCGACACGGCGTGCAGCGCCCCAAGGCCTAGGGCCACCATCAGTGAGACGATGACCACAGGTAGGCTCAGTTTTTCGGCGTTGACCAGCGACGCCAGAAAATCGCTAGACTCCGCCGGGGGTTGTGTCACCTTGGGTGATACTTCACCCGTGGGGGGATGGCTCAAGTCGGAGAAGGCGAAGGTTGTATTCACCTCCATTTGGTTGGGAGGACTACTCAACAAATCCTCAGGGTAGGCCCGCAGCTCGTCGCTCCTGTCGCTCTGCGGCGCCGTGGAATCTATTAAAGAGACACCCTCGCCGGCCTGTACCACGATCTCACGCCACCCAAGCCGGTTGGCATAGTTATCGTTGCGGTAGTAGAGATGCTTTGGCTCCTGACCCTCTGCGGATTCGAAGGGCCCCCGCAGAAGGATACTGAGGCGCATAATAGGCAGCCCGCCCTGCCCCGGCGGGAATTCTAGCTGCTGCTCCGTAACCCATACTTCCCCGGCCGAACTATCGATAGATAAGTGGAGCTCATCGGTTAGCTCTTCAACCTTTCTTTCAAGATAAGTGGCGCGTTCTCCACTGCTCACCCTGTTGTCTTTGTCCAGGTCAATCACTGCCATCTCCTGAAAGGTTGGTATCTCAGCCATGTCCAGGACATAGCGTATGCTTACCTCCTCGGAGGAAAGCATCACCCGGCTGTACTGGTTTATAGTGAAGTTGCCGAGTGGATGAGCCGAGGCTACCTCAGAGCGCTGCATGGAGAAGACGCTCACAAGAAAGAGCATAGCAGCCACGAGGAGGGTTACTCTGCCAAGTGGGCTTCCGGCTAGTTTCATCTGCCTGATACCCCCAGACTAGTAGACGCCAACTCCGCTCCGCCAATCTCCTTGAGAGTACGGACCGTCTCATCCGCGCCGAGAATCGAGAAGTGGGGATTCAACGATAGCGCCTCTTGCAGATACTGCCTCGCCCGCTCTTCTTCTCCTCTGCGATAGGAAATCATGCCGGCGTGGTAGTAAAGTTTGGCGTCCCGAGTACCCAGCTTCATTGCCGTAGCGATGGCATCGGCCGCCTCATCGAGCTGGCCGTTTTTGTAGAGGGCCCACGCCAGCGCGTCATAGCCGTATATGTCTTTCCGGACTGATAGCTCCTTCTTTGCCAGTTCCAGAGCTTCGTCAAGCTTAATATCGTGGTTGGCGTAGAACAGGGCCAACTCCCGGTTGTAGACCACCTTGTTGATGGTAGCTAACTTTGCGATGAACTCTACCGTGTCGTACTGCAGCCGGGCTCTGGATAGATCACCCACCTTGGCGTATAGGTCGCCAAGACGGGCCAGGGTAGCCGGCTGGGGATTGACGGCTATCGACTGCTCATAGAGGTCGATGGCATCATCGTACCGGCCCTGGGCGGCGCGAGCTTTGCCTAACCCAGCCAGGGCTATATAGTAATCTTGATACAGCTTAAGGGAAGCTTCATAGTGTTCCGCCGCCTGGTCAATGTGACCGGTGTTGAAGTACATTCCTCCCAGGCGTGACAGATACCAGGCCACGTCCTCCCTGAGTCGGCCTGTATCTACTGCCTTCTTGGCCCCTTGCTCTAGTAGTCGCAGTGCCTCTACGGTGTTTCCTTTCAAGTCGTTCAAGTGAGCCAGGCGTGCCAGGACCGCTGAATCGTTGTTCTTGCTCAGCAACTCCAGGTATGCGTCTTCGGCCTCCTGGTAGCTACCCAACTCCAGGTATGCGTCTCCCATAACAGACAGGGCCTGGCCAACTCTGGAGTCCCTGCGATAAACATTTTGAGCAAGCTCAAGGGCCTCGGAGAAGTCGTGCCGAGCGTAATACACCGATGCTAAGACCACCTCGGTCGGTGGATACTCGGGAAGGAGGTCTAGCGATTTCTCCAGGGCTGCTTCCGCTCGTTGATAGCTGGCCACATCACCAGTCTCCCGGGCCTTTCGTACATGCATCTGACCCAGGATGGAGTAGCTGACGGCGTCATGGGGGTTGTTAATGACCCTGTCCTGAAAAAATTCTATGGCTTCGTCGGCGGTGGCGATTGAAGGCGGCAGCGCGCTGTCTAAACTGGCTAGGTCCAGATTCGCTTCCTCAACGCCATCGTTCTGCCATAGCAGTCCCAGGCGTGAGAAGGCTACTATGCCTAGAGCCACCAACAGGATTAGAAGTGCCCTTCGTTTACTCATGTACCCTGCTTCATTTTGAGTACAGCGGTTGGATCTGAGCCCTCAAGGGCGGTGCTGCCGCCCTTGAGGGCATTATCTGACCACCATCGGTGGTACTAGTGAGCCGGTGCCAGGTAGGGAAACACACCCGGGAAACCAACGTCGTTGGCATCTACACAGTCGCCAGCGGTGGGGCTCCCAGTGATAATCTGCAATTCAATGTCTATCACGTCGTCCACTAACTGGCGTCCGTTAAGGAAGCCAGCGGTGCTAGAGGTGTCAACGGTCAAGATGTCGGGTAGCAGCACACCGGCGAAGGCCCCCAAGAAACTGCTGAAATCCTTCAAGTCGTTCCTTGGCCTGCCCTTGTTGAAGGCATTCTTCGAGTCCGCCGGGATGAAGACGGTGTTGATGGCTGGACGACCCATCCGGTCGACCCTCCCGTTGAGCTTAGTACGAGCCCAGACGCCGATCTTACTGGGGCCGAGAATAGAGCTTGGTAGCTCCATCACGATGGCAGAAACGTTGAAACCTGCGAAGAAGTCGGCACCGGTACTTCCAGCGGGGCCGCCAGGGGCAGAGCAGAAAGGATAGACCCCTAAGAAGGCGTTCAGATCGAAGAAAAAGGGATCATCGAACAGACCAGCTCTAAGGGTGCCGCCGCCTGCCAACGCGATGGTTTGACCGGTCTGACCCTTCGCTAGA
>JAPULR010000133.1 GCA_027294635.1 Chloroflexota bacterium
GGTCATCGCTGCGGTAGGCGCCGTCCTGGGCTCCGGCGTAGAGGACCGCCGGGTTGTCGGGGGCCATGGTAATGACGCGGATCTCGGGCTGTTGGGGGAGGCCGCTTGTCGCCAGCTCCCAGGCGTCCCCACCAACGGCCCTCCGATAGAGGCCGTGACCTTCACGTCCCCCCTCGCTTCCAAGACCTACGTAGACAAAGCTCTCTGAGTTGGCTGTCACGACGCTACCTCCACGCCCACGAGATTAAAAGGGCTTGTTTTGGGACAAAGAACGCCCCTATTCCATCAAAATCTCTTGGGACTGTCAAATGGAGGGTTGCCTAATCGTGAGGACGGGTGTCTGCTACACTGTCCGCGAGGTACAGGAGGGTCTTGTTTATTCCCTTAGCTGCGTCTAGCAGCTCACGTTGCCATTCCGCCACCGCCTCCAACGACTCTTCGTGTACCCGTGTGAGACCTTGTAATGACCTGGAGATGTCCTGGACGCCTTCCAAGAGGGCTCCCAGCGCTTCCCTAGTCAAGGTTTGACTGCAATGCCCCTGCGTTGACCGGCCTGGGGTAGTAATGTATCCTGGCGTCCGTTAAGAAATGTCCATCGGGAGGAGCTGTGCCTGACATAACTTTGAATGACGGGATGAAGGCTCTGGAGGCTGCCTTCGCCAAGGCCAGGAGCCTGAACATAGTCGTGGGAGTGTCGGTGGTAGATGCCCGCGGAGATTTGGTGGCTTCGGCCAGGATGGACGACTCCCTATGGTGGTGGACCGAGAGCAGCCGGGCTAAGGCCATGGCTACCGTGACCTATGGTGGCATTCCCAGCGGTGAGCTGACAGAGCGGGCCGCCAGGCCCGTGGCCCAGACCCTGCTGCACATGCACCAGGGTCGCATAGCGCCCCAGCAGGGAGCGGTGCCCATTAGGAAGGGTGGCAAGCTGGTGGGAGCCATCGGAACCGCCGGAGGGACCGGCCAGGAAGACGAGGATATCTCAGCCGTCGGAGCATCCGCAATAATATAGGGAAATTCGGTGCAAGGAGGAGACATGACCTCCGCCCTTGGAGAGCTGGTTGAGGCCGAGTGGGGAGACCCCATTGTAGCCGTCCTCACCGGAGTTGAAGTCTCGGAGCTGCGTCCCAGAGCCTGAGGGCCCGCCAGAGGCTAGTTGCCGTGGACCAGCCCTATGGACTTAAGGCGCCGCTTTGCCTCAGCGTATACGTCCGGTGGAAGAGATCCTTTCTCCGCTACAGCTACGTTCTCCTTTAGGTGGTCAGGGTTCTGAGTGCCGACGATTATGGTGTGGGCGTGGGGATGGGACATAGTAAAGCGCAACAGGAACGTGGTGCGGCTTTCTCCCTCTTCTCGGAGCTCATCCAGCTTGGCCTCCTCAAAGGCATCCCATCGCTTACCGCCGCCGCTGAAAGTCCGGCCCTCAGGCCCGGCGCCCTCCCCAGGCTCACCCTTTGCAACGCCACCCCTAATAATGGTGCCCCCACCGGCCTCGGCGATCTTGGTGATGATGTCATGGTGCTCTGGCTCAAGGGCCGAGTAGGGAATCTGGAAGACGTCGTAGGCCCCTGTTGCCAGGTGCTTCTCCAGGTGGGGTAGAACGCTGGACACCCCGATGAACCGGGTTAAACCCTTGGCCTTAATCTCCTGAAGCGTCTCAATGCAGCCGTTCTCCTCAACGTCCTCCGGTGTGGGGTTGTGGAGCTGTAGGATGTCGACGTAGTCGGTACCAAGGTCACGCAGGCTTTCCTCAAGGCAGTCCAGCATATCTTTTTTGGTATAGCTGCCGTACTTGGAGGCGCTGCACCGGCCGTGGCCCGTTTTGGCGGCCAGGGTGTACTCATTACGCCGGTTTCCAATGTACCGGCCCATCATCTCTTCGCTGCGGCCGTAGCACCAGGCGGTGTCGATAAAGTTGATGCCCGAGTCCAGGACGGCGTTAAGAATACGGTCGGCCCGTTCCTCGTTGGGCATCCGTCCACTTCCGTCGTCTCCCGCGGTGCCCCGCACCTCCAGGGCGCCGTAGCCAAGCTGTGTCACTTCATATGTGGTTCGGCCAAGGGTCATTTTCCTCATCTATCTTCCTCCGGTAATGGTCGTAAGTTCTCTGGTCCTTCGTTGGTGATGGATGGCGCCATGCTGGGCCACACTTACTCTGCAAGCATGGCTCAGCCAGTCCATTAATTTCAATCAGACAGTCGGCTAGCTGTCCAGTCCAGCCTGACTCTGGGCCTGGCCAACTATATCGACACCCACCTTTTCACTCCAGGCGGCCAGGAGCTGCTTCACAATGGGTCCAGGTACCTCTCCTTCGATGGGGCGGTTGTCCAGCTTGTAGACGGGAAGCAGACAATGGCTGGTCCCTGAGACAAAGGCCTCATCGGCGGTGTAGGCGTCATAAAGCTGGATATCCTCCAGCACCACGGGTATCCCCAGGGTATCGGCCAGTTCCAGGATGGCCTTACGGGATACGCCCTGAAGAATAGCTCTGTCTCCCGATGTTCTAAGGGTTCCGTTGGTCACAACCCAGAAGTTGAAGCCGGTGCCCTCGGAGATGTTGCCGTCCAGGTCCAGCAGGACCGGCCAGGAGTTGGGGTCCACATCGGAGGCCTCAAGCTCCGCCAGGACAAAGTTCATGCGGCTCTGGTGCTTCACCTTGGGGTCCAGGGAGTCGGGATGGTAGGATCGGGTGCGAGCAAAAACTACGTGGCACCCTTCGTCATACAGAGGGGCGAACCGCTTGAAGTTCAGGGGATAGGCAGCCACATAGACGGTGGCAGGGACCTTGTCCGTTACAGAAAGGCCCCGGCCTCTGGTGATCACCTGTCGCACATTCATGTCGCCGCCTTCAGCTATCAGGTGCTTGTTGCGGTCGACAGCCTCAAGGGTAATCTGAGTCAGCTCCTCCCTGGTAAGGCCCGGATCCATGCGAGTGTATTTAAGGGAGCGAAACAGGCGGTCCATGTGACCTTCAAGGTCAAAAATGGCGCCGTCAAAGGTACGGTCTACCTCAAAGACTGCGTCGCCAACCCGGAACCCCCGGTCGTCCATGGACAGCTTACAATCGTCCATTGGTATCCAGTCGCCGTTGAAGTACGCTATAAACTCTTCCGCCATTTTGTTGCCTCCTGCAGTGCGCCGAATAGCGGCATTATAAGGTTACGACCATTGGCCTTGTCAACCTTTAACGCTTCTCCCTACTGGTGGCACAAAATAACCAAGCCCGGCTATACCGGGCTTGGTGCAGTCCTTAATCCATGGGAGCCAGATTAGAGGGTAAACTGGGCCTCGAAGTAGTTGGGGTCCTTCTGATAGATCTGGACACGCATGTGCTGGGCCTCGGCGATGAGGATCTTGTAGTCGTCGCCGACGTGCAAGGCGGCGGGGTGCCACAGGCGCCACTCGGGCTCCAGGTCTGCCCTGGCTCTGGCTTTGGCCAGGTCCGGATTGGCGGCCACCTTACCCTTGGCCCATTCCGATAGGTTGGTGGCGTCACCAATGAGGGTGGCGAGGAAGGTGCCATCGGGCTCGAAGACGATGACGCGGTTGTTGGCCCAGTCGGCGATGTAGACGTCGCCGTCCTTGTCCACGGCTACGGCGCTGGGGTGGTCCAACTCGCCCTTGTGGTGGCCGGGGCTGCCGAAGGTCTGGAGGAAGGAGCCCTCGTGGGAGAGCTTCTGGACACGGCTATTGCCCCAGTCGGCTACGTAGAGATTGTCATCCTTATCCAGCGCGATGCCCCAGGGCATGTTGAACTGGTCCTCAGCGGAGCCTTTGGAACCGAAGGAGGAGAGGAAAGTACCGTCCTTGGTGAACTTCTGCACACGGTGGTTGCGGGTATCGGAGATGAAGATGTTCTCGTCGGAATCGAAGGCGAGGCCGCTGGGTCTGAGGAGCTGGCCTTGGTCGGAGCCGGGGGTACCCCATTTAGCGAGGAAGTTACCGTCCTTGTCGAAAGAGACAATCTTACTGGCGGCCTGGTCGGTGAGGTAGAGGTTTTCGTTGGAGTCGGCGATTAGGCCTCCCGGCCAGAGAAACTCGCCATCGCCTGAGCCAGGCTGGCCAATATCGGCGATCCACTCCTGGGTACTGAGGACGCACTTGGTGATGCGGGCGTTGGGCTGAGATTCGGTTCCCCAGTTGGCCACGTAGAGGATGTCATTGGCGCCCCTGGCAAGGCCCACGGGGTGCCGTAAGGTTGGTCCTGAGGCGCCAATTTGGCCGATGTTGTCTACGTAGGTAAAAGCGCGCCCGGTTGCTATCTGAGTAACTGGCATGTGTTTCTCCTTTTGTTGAGGTTCCACTTTGGCAGCCGTAGCCGCAGATAGGCTTTAAAGAGCCGCAAAGGCCTTAAATTTAAAGGCGGACCAACCCTGCAAGCGGGGCAATCCGCCTCTAATTACCGTCGGGAGCTCCTCACCATGGAGCGCCTACTTTCGGATGAAGTCCAGCTGCTCGAAGGTGCCGTCGACGATCTCCGTTGGGTCCAGACCCATGTGCTGCTCCAGCAAGCTGGAGTAGAAGCCACGAAAATCGTAGTTGGGGACCAGGTCTCCCTCCTGTAGGTCCTCAAGCTTCAAAGAGGGGTACTCGGAGTAGTGGCCGCCCTTTACAGGGTCGCCAATGGCAAAGGCTACTCCGCCGGCGCCGTGGTCGGTGCCGGAGCCGTTGTCCCGGACCCTGCGACCGAACTCGGTGAACATAATCATCACCACATTGTCGGCGGCATCATGCTCTCTGAGGTCGGCGAAGAAGTCGGAGATGGCGGCTGAGCAGTCCTTCCACAGCTGCTGATGGCCGGGCATCTGACTGGCGTGGGTGTCGAAGCTGGCGTGCTGGGTGTAGAAGACGCGCGTACCCAGGTTGGCCAGATGTACCATGGCGATGCCACGCAGCTTCTGGGCTATGGGGGTAGCGGCATACTCCACGGTGGAGGAGTACTTTTCCGGGGCCGTCTTCAGGATGTCGGCACCCTTGAGGGCATCCAATCCCGTCTGCCCCAGGTAGTCCATAACCGGGCCTCGCCCGATGGCCGGGGAGTACATACGAGCGAAGCGTTCAAGGGCTCGAGCCCTCTGGTCCTCGGCGGTGATGCCCGTCAGCACTCCGTAATTCTCGATGTCCGATACGGAGGCTACCGGCACGCCGGGCAGGGCCATGGCCCTGGGAAGCCCCTGGCCGAAATTGACGCCCGTCAGCACATTATCCTTGTTGGGGTCTACGGTCTTAATGACCCGGCCAACCCACCCCTCGGTACCCACCTTGTCGGGCTCACAGGTGTGCCAGATATCCATGGAGCGGAAGTGAGACCTTGGGGAGTTCTCGTATCCTATCCCGTGAATAAGGGCCATCTTACCCTCATCCCAGAACGGCTTTAGAGGCGCCATCTCTGGGTGAAAGCCATAGTCGTCGTCAATGGGGATCTCCTCACCCTCCGGAATGACCACCAGCTTGCGATAGTCCCGATAGAGGGGGTTATTACGGGGGATTATAGTGTTGAGGTAGTCGTTACCTCCGGTCAACTGAAAAACAACAAGGACTGGGTCTTTTGCCATTGTCTCCTCTCCTTTCAGTACTTGACAACCGTATGTTAGATTTAATCCTATTTAGCCGAATTGATACTCTCTTGTGGCGGCTATGAGCTGCAACACCTCGGTGACTCGCTGCCCAAAGGCTCGAACTTCATCCTCCGAAGAACCGCGCTTGATCTCGCCGCTGGCCTTGACGTGGTCTACCAACTGCTGGCGAGTCCCATCCTCTACTCTAATGGCTCCCAGTAGCTCAAGGCAACCATCCACCAGTTGTTCGGGAGTGAGGGTGTCGTTGGAGCCGAGCCTGTTAATGATGGCCTGGACTCCTGGCATGTCGGCGTTGCTCAGGCTGTCGGCCACAAAGTTAACGCGCCGCACCAGGGAGCCGGTGTCTACCCACTCTTTACCGGTGTGCCAGCCTTCCACGCTGGGCGGGTTAATGAGGTCCTGGCCCTGGTAGGCGCCTTCGAGGCCTATGGGCAAGACGCCCGGTCTTGGCTCCTTGAAGTCTCCGATGAGCCGGATGGTGCCTGCCACCACCTCGGCGGGGTTCTTCACCTTAGCGAACCAGACGCTCTCATCCTTGAAGAAGTCGGAGTTGAACAGGAATCGGAGGGTGTCTTTGATCTCAAAGCCCGATTTTACGAAAGTGTCGGCGATGGCGTTGACCGCCTCGGGGTCCCGCGGGGGGAAATCCAGCCAGCTTGGCACCTGTACTTCATCGGCGACGAAGTAGTTGTACAGGTGTCGGGCCATGAACTGGGCAGTGGCGGGCTGGTCTACTATGATGTCGATGATGTCCTCGCCATTGAAGTTGCCCTTGTGGCCTAGAAATGTCTTTTCGCTGTTGTCGTGGTCCTCTGCCTTATAGATGAACTTCCAGTGGTGACGCTGGTAGGGCGTTCGGGGTATCTTGGGCAGGATAGTCCACCCGGTGAAAGCCCGAGCGGTCATCTTCACATCGTCCTCGGAGTAGTTGCCCTGACCCATAGAGAAGAGCTCTAGTAGCTCCCTACCCCAGTTTTCGTTTGGGGCTAACTTGTGGTTCTGGTTGTTGTCCAGCCAGAAGATCATGGACGGGTCCTTGGCCACGCCCATTAGCAGTTCTTTGTAGTTGCCCATGCCGTGCTGGCGGAACATCTCTATCTGTTGCAGCATCTCCGGGGGATTGTCCACCTTGGAGTTGCCCGTGGCGAACAGCATGTGCCAGAAGAGGGTCATCTTTTCCACCAGGGGTCGGGGGGTGGTGTACAGGTGGTACATGAAGTTGGCCGTACCTAGCGCCGGAGCAGAGGGCACCTCCATGTCCGGGAAGTATCGGGCCAAGGTTAACTCGTCGTATTCCGGAACCCCGTTAGCATCGGGTTCCAGTAGTTCTTCTACCGTGGCCTCATACCCCTTGGCAGCTCTGGCCTCTAGCTCTTCATAGGTGGCTCCAAAGCCAGCGCGGCGCATGAGGTGGGCCATAAGTGCTATGTCCTTACCCGCCATTCAGCACTCCTTTCTCTAAACCAATACATACCTCGTGGCGGCCAGTTCTCTTTCCCTGACCCACCATTAGAGGTTGTTGTCATTATAGATAAGGCCCCTCAATAGTGTCAAGGATGGATCCAAATGGCCTCTTCAGAGGCAGGTCTGGATAATTTTAGTGGATGCCTCTAGAATTACCCTGCACTGAGACCTTTGGCGATGCCAGTCCCGATGGGGCATCGGTGTGGCTGGCTACACTAGGGGCGACAAACTGGGAGGATGAAAGGGCATGATCTTCGCACGATACCTGGCTCACGGTGAGATAAGCTACGGGGTGGTTGAGGGAGACGCAGTCAAACAGCTGACCACCACTCCTTTTGAGGACTACGAGGTAACAGACCATACCCATCCGCTGTCGGATGTCAAACTGCTGGCGCCCTGCGTGCCCAGCAAGATTCTGGCCGTTGGTCTGAACTACCGCAGCCACCTGGGAGAGCGGGAGCCTCTAAAGGAGCCCTTGATCTTCTACAAGACCACCACCTCACTGGTGGGTCCCGATGAGCCCATAATTATCCCTAAGGCTTTCGAGGGCAGGGTGGACGAGGAGGGGGAGCTTGTGGCGGTGATTAAGGATCGGTGCAAGAATGTGTCTAAGGAAGACGCTCTGAACCATGTCCTTGGATACACCTGCGGCAACGACGTCAGCGCCCGGGAGTGGCAGCGGGGCGACGGCCAGTGGTGGCGGGCCAAGTCGTCCGATACCTTCAGCCCCGCGGGGCCTTACATCGTAACGGACCTGGACCCCAGCGACCTGATGCTGAGGGCCCGCGTAAACGGGCAGGAGGTTCAGGTGGAGACGACCAAGATGTTCCTCTTTGACCTTCCTACGGTTATCAGCCATGTCAGCAAGTCCATAACCCTTGAGCCTGGGGACATGATCTACACGGGCACCCCAGGAAGGCCCGGCCAGCTCAGGGACGGAGACGTAGTAGAGATTGAGATAGAGGGTATCGGCGTCCTGCGGAACCCGGTCAAGAACGAGACTTAGCTTGGTGGTGTTCCACCTGTGAGGGGTAGATGCAGGAGCGGCGCTGTAATAAGATTCCGCCCATAATAAAGTTGTCTGGAGGGGACATATGACCAACAAACACAAGCTAGGTGACGTGGGAACCAAGCTTCTCCTAGAGAACGATCGGGTTAAGATATGGGACCTTTCCCTGGAGCCGGGCCAGTCCAGCGACTGGCACCACCACACCCTGGACTACATCACCGTGGGCCTCACCGAAAGCAAGATGCGGCGGGAGTACGAGGACGGTGCCACAGACGAGACCACCCCCACCGTTGGGCAGCACAGGTACGCCGAGAAGCACCAGCCCCACGTGGTTACCAACATCGGCTCTGCTCCGCACCGCAACATCCTCATCGAGATCAAGGAGTAGCTTTCTAAATGGCGAAGGGTGAACTCGGAGATGTGGCCACCAGGTTGCTATTGGAGAACTCCAAGGTGAAGATATGGGAGTTAAACCTGGCCCCCGGGCAGTCCAGTGGCTGGCACCGTCACACCATGGACTATATCACGGTGACCCTGGAAGGTAGTCACATGCGGGTGGAGCTTGACGATGACACCTCTTACGAGACGGACCCCCAGCCCGGCCAGTGGCGGTTTGCTGATATGCAGGGTCCTCACAAGGCGACCAACATAGGGACTACTCGTTACCGCAACGTTCTTATTGAGCTTAAGGAATAGAGGGGGAAACTAAGATGGCCGATATAGAACTCTCAAAAGAGGCTTTTCTTCAGATGGCGGTCCTACAAGGGCTGGACACCACCGACGGCGCCCACATGGACGTGCTATACGGTCATGTCCAGGAGATCATGGGCACCATCGCCGTGCTCCGGAAGCTGGACCTGGGAGATACGGAACCGGCCAACACCTTCTCCCCAAACGCTGGGTAGTTCATGGACACGGCTGAGCTCTGCTTCCTCAGCGCCGACAGGATGTCGCAGCTTATCGCGGCAAAAGAGGTCTCGCCCGTGGAGGTGGTCCAGGCTCACCTGGAGCGAATCGAGGCCACCGAGCCTGTCCTAAACTCCTTCATTACTCGACCGGGTGACGAGGCTCTGGAGGCGGCTCGCCAGGCCGAATCGGAGATACAGTCGGGCCGGTACCGTGGTCCTCTCCACGGTATCCCCGTGGGCCTAAAGGACCTCTACTACGTTAAGGGGGTGCGAAACACCTCCGGCTCCAGAATATACGATAGCTTTGTTCCCGATTATGACGGCGCCGCGGCGGCCCGGTTGAAGGAGGCGGGCGCTATTCTCATGGGCAAGCTGAACCTGCATCAGTTTGCCTTTGGTCCCACAGGTCTAAATGCCGACTATGGCGATATGCATAACCCCTGGGACCCCACCCGCCTGACCGGTGGCTCCAGCGGCGGCTCCGGCTCCGCTGCCGCGGCGGGCCAGTGCGCTATAACCCTGGGTACCGATACCGGCGGCTCTATCCGTATTCCCAGCGCTCTCTGTGGTCTGGCGGGCATCAAGCCCACCTACGGGCGGGTGAGCCGGTATGGTCTGGCGCCCCTGTCCTGGTCGCTGGACCATCCTGGGCCCATGGCCCGTACGGTGGAGGACTGCGCCCTGGCCCTCAAGGTGCTGGCGGGCTACGACCCCAAGGACCCGGCTTCGGCCAACGAGCCGGTGCCCGACTATCGCGCCGCGTTGACGGGCGACATCCGAGGGCTGCGCATAGGGGTACCAAAAGAGTACTTTGAGGTCCCCCTGGATCCTCAGGTTCGGGGAGCTGTTATGGACGCTTTAGAGGTGCTGCGGGACCTTGGTGCCCAGGTTAAGGAGGTTTCCTGGCCTATGTTTCATGACTCGGCGGCTATCTCCACCACCATAATCTACGCCGAGGCCGCCGCTCACCACAGGGACCTGCTTCTCAGCCGTGGGCGTGAGTACGATCCATCGGTGCGGTGGCGATTAGAGGTGGGTCTATTTATCTCGGGCGCCGACTACTTGCGGGCCCTCAGGGGCCGGGCGATATATGCTCACAAGGCTAAGGAGCTTCTCCGGGACGTGGACCTTTTGGCGGGCCCCATGGAGCCCGTCGTCGCACCGACTATCGGCGCTGAGAATCTCCAGGTCGATGGGACTGCCGTCGGCGCCATAGGAGCCCTGACCCAGTACGCCAGGCCCTTCAACCTGACGGGTTACCCTGCTCTGACGGTTCCCTGTGGCTTCTCTGGGGGCCTGCCCATCGGCCTTCAGCTTGCCGGTCGTCCCTTTGACGAGGCTACCGTGCTCAACGCCGGTTACTCCTACCAACAGGCCACCGACTGGCACACCCGCCGGCCACCACTGTAGCCTCAAACCCAGCTTGTGGGCATTGACCACCCTTCCACTCCTTGTTAGAGCACCCTGCCTTGGATTACAATGGAGTTGTAGATTGCAACCATCTTTTGGGTGTTATGAGTTCACTTTTCGACAAGCTTGACGCCATGGAGGCCCGATACCGAGAGTTGGCCGACCTCCTGGCCCAGCCTGAGATTGCCGTGGACTACGAAAGGGTCCAGACGCTAGCCAAGGAGAGCGCCAGGCTGGAGGATACGGTAAACCTGCATCGCGAACTCAGGAAGCTGAGAGACCGGCAGGAGGAGGCCCAGGCTATCGTTGACGCGGGCGATGATTCGGAGTTGGTGGCCCTGGCTCGCGAGGAGATGGATGTTCTGGCGCAGCAGGTTGAACCTCTTGAGGACCAGCTTAGGCTGGCGGTGCTTCCAAAAGACCCCAACGACGAGAGAAACGTTATCGTCGAGATTCGGAAGGGTGCTGGCGGTCAGGAGGCCGGTCTCTTTGCCGGGGACCTCTTCCGTTTGTACAGCAGGTACGCTCAGATCCGCGGCTGGCAAGTGGATGTGCTGAACTCCAACCCCTCGGACCTGGGTGGATACAACGAGATCGTCTTTGCCGTAAAGGGCAAGGATGCCTTTAGCCGCCTGAAGTCCGAGCGAGGAGTCCATCGGGTGCAGCGCATACCCACCACGGAATCTTCAGGCCGTCTCCACACCTCAACGGCCACCGTGGCCGTTTTGCCTGAGGCGGAGGAGGTGGACATTAAGATAAATCTTGATGATCTGCGTATAGACGTGTTCCACGCCGGGGGCCACGGTGGCCAGAACGTAAATAAGGTCGCTACCGCCATCCGTATAGTCCACAACCCAACGGGCATTGTAGTC
>JAPULR010000134.1 GCA_027294635.1 Chloroflexota bacterium
GGGGCCAGCGCGGGTATTCATGAAGCCCTGGAGCTCAGGGACGGTGACCCTCAACGCTTCGGAGGTCGGGGCGTTCTCAAAGCCATCTCTCACATCCACAACGAGATTGCCCCTGCCCTTAGGGGCCAGTCCCCCTTTGACCAGGCGCGCACTGACAGCTTGCTCATAGACCTAGATGCGTCGCCCAATAAGTCCCGGTTGGGAGCTAACGCCATCCTGGCCGTTTCTCTGGCCGTGGCCCACGCCGCCGCCGCTTCCAAGGGCACGCCACTGTATCGCTACCTGGCCGTGGGGGAGGGTCTCACCCTGCCGGTACCGATGTTTAACATCCTCAACGGCGGGGCCCACGCTGAGGACTCCACCGACGTTCAAGAGTTCATGGTCATCCCTGCTGGAGTGCCCACTTTCAGGGATGCCGTTCGGGCCGGAGCTGAGGTATACCAGGCTTTGAAGGGTATCATACGTGAGAAGGGCTTCAGTACCAACGTTGGGGACGAAGGGGGATTCGCGCCCCAGCTGCCCTCCAACCGGTCAGCCCTGGAGCTGGTGTCGGACGCCATCGAAGGAGCGGGCTACACCCTTGGAAGGGACTGTTTCATCGGCATCGACGTAGCGGCCTCGGAGCTCATGAAAGACGGTAGATACCACCTGTCCCGAGACCATATTACCCTGGAGTCGGAAGGTCTAATAGACTTCTACCAGGGCTGGGCCAGAGAGTTCCACGTTCTCAGCATCGAGGATGGCCTGGGGGAGGACGACTGGGAGGGTTGGCATAAGCTGTCGGGGACTTTGGGGGAGAGGGTGCAGTTGGTGGGAGACGACCTCTACACCACCAATACGGAACGCATTCGAAAAGGCATCGAAATGAAAGCCAGCAACGCCGTCCTTCTGAAGCTGAACCAGATCGGCACCCTCACAGAGACGGTGGAGGCCTTTACCTTAAGTCGGGACGCCGGATGGGGCACCGTCATAAGCCACCGCTCGGGGGAGACCGAGGACACCACCATCGCCGACCTGGCGGTGGCTTTAAGCGCAGGGCAGATCAAGGCCGGGGCTCCCTGCCGCTCAGAACGGGTCGCCAAGTACAACCGCCTGCTCCGCATCGAGGAGGAGCTGGGAAGCAGCGCCACCTACGCAGGTATGGATGCGTACCGTTACCTCAAGCGAGGGAACTAGTCTTGCGTAAAACCAGGAAGGCTTCTCAGGACAAATTAAGGGAGGCTTTTGTGCCCGTCTTGAAGAAAGCAGGTGCAAGGAAGGCCATCCTTTTCGGCTCCTATAGCCGTGGCGATGCCGATGAGTTTAGTGACGTTGACCTGATCATAATAGCTGATAGCGGTCGGCCTTTTCTTGAGCGGGGCAAAGACTACATGGATCTGTGGGAGGTGTCTCCCATAAAAGCTATGGACGTTTTGATATATACTCCTGAAGAGTTCACAAAAATGCAGGCGGAAGGAAACCCCTTCATAGCTGCGGCTTTATCGGAAGGGATAACAATCTATGAAGCCTGACCCTCAAATAACGGCCGGGCTCTGGCTTAAGCAAAGTGAAAGGGACCTTTCCGCCTGCTGGTCGCTCTTACGGGATGGACTCTATGAGCAGGCATGCTTTTATTCTCAGCAGTCAGCAGAGAAAGCGCTAAAGGCTCTGGCCTATTTGCGGGGAGCCAGACTGATCATTGGCCACTCTGTTAGAGAGCTTCTAGAGCAACTCAAAAATAGCTATCCAGCCCTGGAGCGTTTTCAAGAGGCAGCACGTAGGTTAGACTTGGTCTACACTACCAGCCGGTATCCGAACACCCTTCCCGGGTCCGCGCCTTACCAGGTGTTTTCCCAAAGCCAAGCGGAGGAAGTGGTAAAAATGGCGGGTGCGATAATAGATGAAATAAAATCCACGATTAGCCAACAGACGCAGGAGGAATAGAATGGTGACGCGAGTGGGCATCAACGGCTTTGGCAGAATAGGACGCCAGGTGCTTCGGGCAACCCTGGAGCGCCAGTCCCAAAAGCTGGAGGTGTCAGCCGTCAACGATCTAGCCGACGCCAAGACCAACGCTCACCTGTTTAAGTACGACACTAACTATGGCACCTTTCCGGGAAGTGTGGAGGCCAGGAACGGCTCTCTGGTCATAGACGGCAGCGAGGTCCGGGTCTTTGCCGAGCGGGACCCGGCCAGAATTCCCTGGGCCGAGCTAGGCATAGATCTGGTGATTGAATCAACCGGGATATTCACCGATGCCGCCAAAGCCTCGGCCCACCTGGATGGTGGAGCTAAGAAGGTGATCATATCGGCACCGGCCAAGGACGAGGACATAACCCTGGTGCTGGGAGTAAACGACAGCAAATATGATCCCAAGGAACACAAGATCATCTCCAACGCCTCCTGCACCACCAACTGTTTCGCGCCCATGGTAAAAGTCCTGCATGAGGCCTTCGGCATCCGCTACGGCCTCATGTCCACCATCCATGCCTATACCAACGACCAGAAGATCCTGGACCAGGTGCACGGGGACCTGCGCCGCGCCCGAGCCGCGGCCATGAACATCATACCCACCAGCACCGGAGCCGCCCGCGCCGTGGGGTTGGTGATCCCCGAGCTTCAGGGCAAGCTCCACGGCGTCGCCTTCCGGGTGCCCACCAGCACCGTCTCGGCCACCGACTTCACCGCTGTGGTGGAGCGCAAGACCACTGTGGAGGAGGTAAACGCCGCTTTCAAAGAGGCAGCCGGCGGATCGCTAAAGGGAATCCTAGATTATTGTGATGAGCCCTTGGTGAGTAGTGACTTCAAGGGGAATCCTCACAGTTGCATCTTCGACTCTCTCTCCACCATTGTGATGGAGGGGGAGATGGTCAAGGTCCTGGGCTGGTATGACAACGAGTGGGGCTATGCCTGCCGTACTGCCGACCTGAGCGCTTTCCTGGCGGACAAGGGCATCTAGACACCTGACCGGTTGCTCTTTATGTGAATGGGGTCATCCAGGGGGTGGCCCCTTTCGTATACCTCTTTTGACCTAGGTTGGTAAAATAGTTGTTCTATCATGCGCATGGTTGAAACATGGGACTGACTCCTGTCACGCGGTACCTCCAGCAACACCGGATAGGAGTCGCCTTAGTTGTAATACTACTGGTGGCCCTGGGCCTGCGGCTCTACGGTATCAACTGGGACCAGGGCTACGGCTTCCACCCAGACGAACGCTCCATCTACATGCAGTCTGACTGCATGTTCCGCATACTCACCCATGGCCAGGGATACCAGGACTGCCCCCTCCTGAAAGACTTCCCCAACATAGAGCCTGGCCTGCCATCCCTAGGCGTCTTCTTCGACGCCGATCGCAGCCCCCTGAACCCCCACTGGTTCCCTCTGGGCAGCGTAATGATATATCTGCTGGTCTTTATCCGCTCTATCCTGGAGCCCTTTACAGACCTGTCGACATTCGATATGCGGTACGTCGGGCGCACCCTTTCGGCCCTGGCCGATGTGGGCTCCATCTTCCTGATCTTTCTCATCGGACGTCGGCTGTTTGACCAGAGGGTGGGCCTCTTTGCTGCCTTCCTCATGGCCCTGGCGGTGGTCCATATTCAGAGCAGCCACTTCTACCGCCCAGAGACCTTCATCGTACTCCTGGTGCTGGCGTCCTACTGGTTCATGCTCAACGTGATGGACCATCGTCGGCTGCGGGACTGGCTGTTCCTGGGCCTCTTTGTGGGGTTGACCTTCGCCACCAAGGTCAGCGTGCTGCCGCTGCTCCTCCCCCTCCTGTTGGTCTACGGCTTCCGGCTCTTTAGCTTCCGTGATGTCTCCCTGTCCATGCCGTCCGCTGACGAGGTTTACCGGGTGATGCGCCACGCTGTGGTGGGGGCCGCCGTAGCTGTGACCGTGTTTCTGGTCCTGACCCCCTACGCCATCATCGATCTACCGGAGTTTTTGAGCGACACCACCTGGGAGGCGGGCATAGCTCGACAGGCGGGCAAGATGCCCTATACCGTCCAGTACATTGGCTCGACACCCTTCCTCTACGAGCTGAGGCAGAGCACCCTTTGGGCCCTGGGCTTCCCTCTGGGCATAGCCGTCTGGGGCGGGCTTCTGTACGCAATATTCAGATCTGTAACAAGGAAACCCGGCTGGAAGGGCGACCTCCTCCTGCTGGCTTGGGTGGTGCCCAACTTTGTTCTGGTGGCCTGGTTCTTCGAGGTGAAGTTCCTGCGCTATATATTCCCCATCATGCCCTTTCTCATCCTCTTTGGCGC
>JAPULR010000135.1 GCA_027294635.1 Chloroflexota bacterium
TTTGCACTCTACGGCTGATTGCCAAACAGCCTGAGCGAACCTTCGCGCGCCTCCGTTACCTTTTGGGAGGCAGCCGCCCCAGCTAAACTGCCCGCCAAACACTGTCCCTCGATTGATATCGGGGTTAGAACCAAGAACAGGGAAGAGTGGTATTTCAACGATGGCTCCACCCCGACTGGCGTCGAGGTTTCTCAGCCTCCCACCTATCCTACACATCCGTGCTCCCAGACCAATGCCAGGTTGCAGTAAAGCTCCACGGGGTCTTTTTGTCCTGCCGCAGGTCGCCCGCATCTTCACGGGCACTGCAATTTCACCGGGCCCTCCGCCGAGACAGTGACCAGATCGTTACGCCTTTCATGCAGGTCGGAACTTACCCGACAAGGGGTTTCGCTACCTTAGGACCGTTAGAGTTACGGCCGCCGTTCACCGGGGCTTCAGTTCAGAGCTTGCACCCTTCCCCTTAACCTTCCGGCACTGGGCAGGCGTCAGCTCCTATACTTAGGGTTTCCCCTTAGCAGAAACCTGTGTTTTTGATAAACAGTCGCCTGGTCTTCTTATCTGCGGCCCCGAAGGTGCTCCATCAGCTAGTGACTTCACCCTTCAGGGCGCCCCTTCTCCCGAAGTTACGGGGCCCTTTTGCCTAGTTCCTTAGCGGAGGTTCGCCCGAACGCCTTGGGACGCTTATCCCTGCCTACCAGTGTCGGTTTACGGTACGGACACCCCAATTCCATAGCCGCGAGGCTTTTCTCGTCGGTGTGGGCTCAACAGAGTTTCCATCCACCGAAGTGGACGAATTCCCTCATCCCTCAGCTCATAGCGCCGGAACGGATTTACCTATCCCGGCATGGCCTACGAACAAGGACGCGCCATGTCCAATGGGCACGATCTGCCTACCCTGCCGCACCCCCCCTCGGCTTTAAAACGAAAGAGCGGTGGTGTAGGAATATTAACCTACTGTCCATCATCTTCGGCTTTCGCCTACGACTTAGGACCGACTAACCCTACGCCGATGAACGTTGCGTAGGAAACCTTAGGCTTTCGGCGTCAGGGATTCTCACCCTGATTAACGCTACTCATTCCAGGATTCTCACTTCCCCTCGCTCCACCCTGACTCACGTCAGAACTTCACCGCAGGAGGAACGCTCCCCTACCTCCCGACCTCTGCAATTGAGAGACCGGGACCACAGCTTCGGCGACAGGCTTGAGCCCCGTTACATTTTCCGCGCAGAACCCCTCGACCAGTGGGCAATTACGCACTCTTTAAAGGATGGCTGCTTCTAAGCCAACCTCCTGGCTGTCTGGGGAACCCTACCTCGTTTCCCACTTAGCCTGCTCTTGGGGGCCTTAGCTGGTGGTCTGGGCTGTTTCCCTCTCGACCATCGAACTTATCTCCGACAGTCTCACTCTCAGTAAACGGTTGAACGGCATTGGTGGTTTGGTTGGGTTTGGTAAGCTCACGCCCCCTAGCCCATCCAGTGCCCTACCTCCGTCCACCTATACACTGAGGCTGTACCTAAATGCATTTCGGGGAGAACCAGCTATCTCCGGGTTCGATTGGCATTTCACCGCTACCCACAACTCATCCGATACTTTTGTACCAGTAACCGGTTCGGACCTCCAGTACGCGTTAACGTACCTTCATCCTGGCCATGGGTAGATCACCCGGTTTCGGGTCTACTTAGAGGGACTAATCGCCCTATTCAGACTCGCTTTCGCTTCGGCTTCAGGACTCCAGTCCCTTAACCTTGCCCCACAAAGTAACTCCCTGGATCATTCTTCAATAGGCACGCCGTCATCCACACTAATGGCGGACTCCGACCTGCTGTAAGCTTACGGTTTCAGGTCTATTTCACTCCCCTCCCGGGGTACTTTTCACCTTTCCCTCACGGTACTAGTTCACTATCGGTAGCTAAGGGTATTTAGCCTTGGAGGGTGGTCCCCCCAGCTTCCCACAGGATTCCTCGTGTCCCATGGTACTCAGGTGAACATCAGGAGTCCCATCCCTTTCGCTTACGGGGCTTTCACCCTCTACGACGGTCCTTTCCAGGTACCTTCGACTAAGAATGGGATTTGTAACTCCTTGAGAATGCCGAGGTCTTCTCTGATGTTTCCTACAACCCCTCCGAGACATAGGTCCTCGGACCACTAAGTCTCGGAGGTTTGGGCTGATCCCCGTTCGTTCGCCACTACTTAGGGAATCTCGGTTGATTTATTTTCCTCAGGGTACTTAGATGTTTCAGTTCTCCTGCTTACCTCCCCGATTTGCATCGGGGTGAACCGGCTCAACACCGGTACGGGTTTCCCCATTCGGGAATCCCCGGCTATGCCCGCTAGACGGCTCGCCGAGGCTTATCGCAGCCTTGCCACGCCCTTCATCGGCCCTTAGCTCCAAGGCATCCACCGTAAGCTCTTAGTAACTTGACCTACGCTAAGAACTTCAAACACTCCCTATTCTCTTTTTAAGGTGCAAAAGCGGCGGGTTGGTACGCCAAGCCGCCGCTCAGGAAACCCAACTTTTACTACGTTCTATGAGTTGTTGAACAAATTCAGGGTTTTCTCCCTCATCGGTATTATATTCTCGCCTCATTGGGGCGTCAAGGGTATTTTGTGGCAAAGCCTCGACGAGTTAACCTTTTATTGGTCAGAGATATTTTCCCGTATTGGCCTAGCGCCGGACAGCTTTGTTGCAGGGGCTAGAAGGCCCTTGCTATACTCGTTGCGGACCACTTCCAATGAGGCATCAGCAGGTTACCGTCCTAGTTCCCGCCACCACCGCCAATTTTGGGCCAGCCTTCGACTGTATGGGGATGGCCCTGGATCTCTGGAATGAGATTAAGATTGAGGTAGGGGAGGCTTGCAAGCCTCACGTGGAGGTGACCGGCGAAGGCTCCGCAGAGCTACCCAGCGACTCTTCCAACCTGGTCTACCGTTCTGCCGTCTACCTCTTGGATAAGGTAGATATCGCCTTTCAAGCCCTATCCATCAGTTGTCATAACAAGATTCCATTAAAGCGTGGTCTGGGCAGCAGCGCCTCGGCCATCGTTGGGGGGCTGGTGGCGGCCAATGATCTGGCTGGCCAACCCCTAGCTCCAGAGGATATCCTTCCTCTGGCAGTGGAGCTGGAGGGCCACCCGGACAACGTAACAGCTGCCCTTTTGGGAGGCGCCAGAATTGTTGTGCAAGGCAAAAAGGGGATAATTACTTCCCCCGTAAAAATCCCTCAGGACCTTAGGGCCGTACTCTACATACCCGATGGCACTATATCCACCGCTGAGGCTAGGTCTGCGTTGCCTGATAAGGTGAGCCATGAGGACGCCGTTTTTAACACGGGCCGAGTCGCACTGTTGGTGAACGCTCTGGCTGGCAACAGAGTCCAGGACCTGGCGGCGGGTACTGAAGACCGTCTCCACCAGCCCTACCGCCAGAATCTATTCCCCGCCATGAGGTTGATTATTCAGGAGGCCCTGAAGGCCGGAGCTTTGGGAGCCTTCGTATCAGGCAGCGGTTCCACGGTGCTGGCCCTTGCTCGGGGCAGGGAGATGAGTATAGCCTACGAGATGGCCGAGGCGGCCCGCAAAGCTAACGCTCCTGGCCGGACCCTAATTACCTCACCATCGGACAAGGGCGCTTACGTGATAAAAAACTCTATGGAAGGGTAGTTGCTCATGGTTCGACAAGCTCACCATGAGCGGATTATTTCCCCGCTCAGCCTGAGCTTGTCGAAGGCCGAGCTTACCATAAAGTGGATTACATTGGTGGCTCTAAACAGGGTTATCCCGCTCGCCCTGAGTCCGTCGAAGGGCTGTCCCGAGCCTGCCTGTCCCGAAGACGGGATCGGGGAGTACTCTGAGCATATCAAGGGGTGAGCGGTTATATCAGGGAGATTTCCATGGCTTTGATAGTTCAAAAGTACGGCGGCAGCTCCCTGGCTGATGCCCAAAAAATACGGGCGGTTGCCCGTCGAATCGCCAAAACCAGGGACTTGAAAAAGAAGGTGGTGGCCGTGGTGTCGGCCATGGGCGATACCACCGATGAGCTGATAAACCTTGCATCCCAGGTCTCCAACAGTCCAGAACCTCGGGAGCTAGACCTTCTCCTATCCTCCGGCGAGGTAGTCTCCTGCACCCTCATGGCCATGGCGCTGCGCTCCTTGGGGTACGACGCCATCTCCCTCACAGGACTCCAGGCCGGTATCCATACCGATACCGCCCACGGCAGGGCTCGTATCGACAGAGTGGATACGGACCGAGTAATAAGGGAGCTGGAGGCGGAGAGAATCGTGGTGGTGGCCGGGTTCCAGGGCTTCACCGAGGACCTGGACGTTACCACCCTTGGACGCGGCGGGTCCGACACTTCTGCCGTGGCTTTGGCCGCTGCTCTTAAGGCCGAGCGCTGCGAGGTGTACACTGACGTTGAAGGCATCTACACCGCCGACCCTCGGATTGTTTCCAACGCTCGGAGGCTGGAGGAGATAACCTACGAAGAGATGCTGGAGCTGGCGGCCTACGGCGCCAAGATGCATCCTCGCTCCATTGAGCTGGCATCGGTATACAATATACCCATCTATGTCGCCGCCAGCTTTGGAGAGACTCCGGGCACTCTTATTCATGGAGATGTTCCTATGATGGAGCACCGTGTCAAGGTAACGGGTGTGACCTATGATCGCAACGTGGCCAAGATTACCCTGCGGGGTGTGCCAGACAGGCCCGGTATCGCCGCCACCCTCTTTGAGCCTTTGTCGGCGGCGGGCATAAGTGTTGATACTATTGTTCAGAATACCAGCTTGGACCAGTTTACGGATCTGAGCTTTACCGTTACCCGTACCGACTTAAGAGATGCTGTCAAGCGAGTGCGTTCCGTATCTGAAGGAATGGGAGCCAGGGATGTGGTAACCGACGACTCGCTAAGCAAGGTGAGCATTGTTGGGGCAGGAATGCTTGACGCTCCCGGGTACGCTTCCCGTATGTTCCGCGCCTTGGCCGATGCCGATATTAACATTGACATGATTACAACCTCGGAGATCCGCATTACATGCATCGTTGCAGAGTCTCGCGTGGAGGATGCAGTACAGATTCTCCATAAAGCCTTTCAGCTAGAGGAGCCCTGATGCCCTCCAGTCCCTTCTTGTCGGTGCCCTTCTTGTCAGTGATCGTGCCGGCCTACAATGAGGAGGCACGAATCTCGGCTTCTCTCACGGCCATTGCTGACTACTTAGGGGGCCAGAACTACTCTTGGGAGGTGCTGGTGGTCGACGATGGCAGCACCGACGCAACGGCACGGCTAGCAGAAGAGTTTATTGGGAGCAATAGCAGAGTCCATCTCGTCAGCGTTCCCCACGGCGGCAAAGGCTGGGCGGTAAAGCAAGGGATGCTGAGGGTCCAGGGTCAGTACCGCTTCCTGTGCGACGCCGATCTGTCTATGCCCATTGAGCAGTTATCCCGTTTCCTTCCTCCTGATGGACCCGCCGCCGACATCGTTATAGGGTCCCGTGAGGTCCCGGGGTCTCGCCGCATCAATGAGCCGTGGAGGCGCCACCTGATGGGTCGAATTTTTAATGTGCTGGTGCGGCTGCTGGCTGTGTCTGGAATTCAAGATACCCAGTGCGGTTTTAAATGCTTCAAGGGGCAGGTGGCCCAGCAGTTGAGCACTCTTCAAAGGCTCAACGGCTTCGGGTTTGACTCGGAGTTGCTTTTCCTTGCGCGTAAGCTGAACTTCAGCGTTGCTGAGGTGCCTATTGACTGGTACTATCAGCCCCGTAGCAAGGTGAGACCGGTACAAGACTCTCTTCGGATGATCGGAGACCTGCTATCCATTAGGTGGAGCTACTTCAGGGGGCGTTATGGCAAGAGGGGTTCGCCTGTCCACGGCCATGCTCCCTAGCAAAGGGAGGTTGGCACTGGGGTTCCTGCCGTTATCTTCTAGCCCCTGACAAAAGGTGTCCCAATCCGTTAAACCCATCCAACCAGGAACTGACAGCGTATATGGTAAAAAGCTACAGATCTTTAGGGCGAGGAAGAAAACTGGGAACTAATTGGGACAAAAGGGTCTTGACCCTGGAGGGGCCTTGGTGTAACTGTAATAGCCAGTTTTTAATACTGGCCCTTCCGAAGATGTTATAGATATTCCCCAAAAGGTGACCGTAGTAACCTTGTCCCAGACGACAGGTCGATATATTTTTAGATAGCATCGGGGATATTGGAGACAAACGTCCCTCCAAAAGAGAATGTAATGGATTTGGTTCACTCGATAGACGCAACCAAGCTGAAGCGCGAAAAGTCAAAGGAGGCGATTCAGTTCGCCCTGGATGGCAAGTGGCGGGAGGCCATTCCTATCAATGGAGAGATTCTCTACTACTTCCCCGAGGATTTAGAGGCCCTGAACCGCTTGGGCAAGGCTTATCTGGAAGTGGGTGAATACGCTCAGGCCAGAGAGGCCTTTCAGAAGGTGTTGGGCTTTTCGCCACATAACAGCATCGCCAAAAGAAACCTAATTCGCCTTTCCCACCTTCCGGGTAGTAGCTCCGTATCCCGGGAAGGGAAAAAGGTGATTCCCCAGCTATTCCTCGAGGAGAGCGGCAAGTCGGGAATAACGGCCTTGAGAACCACCGCTTCCCAGGAGGCGTTGGCCAGAGTGGCCGCTGGTGACTCCGTAACCTTGGACGTACACAACAACACCCTTGTGGTAAAGAGTCTGGCTATAGATGTCTTGGGCTATGTGGAGCCCAAACTTGGCAGCAGGCTGGTTCGGCTGGTGAAGCAGGGCAACAAGTATGAGGCCGCTGTCCTCAGTGCTGGACAAGATAGAATATCTATAATAATAAGAGAAACCTACCGCGATCCCAGCTTGCTGGGAGTATGCTCCTTCCCCGCCACCGGTAGCGATGATTATCGAGGCCAGATACGCGACAACCTCTTAAGATACGATTTAGATAGTGAGCCTGAAGAGGAAGCCGGAGAAGACCCTACATCTATGTGGACGGAAGACGGTGAAGAGGTCCCCAGGTCCGCGCGCAGAAGCTCGGTAAGAGCGCTGGCTAGTGTTGATGACGAGGGGGATGAAGACGAATAGCGGTTCATATAATCTTCCAACTGAAGGAGCCCCGCAGATGCGGGGCTCCTTCTTTGTTCCAGTTAGGGGTCGGCTGAGTTCAAGGCACGGGAGCTAAAGAGTCTGGCCGACATGTCGTACGGAACCTTCCTTTTCCTCCTCATCGGAGACGGCTCATGAATTCTAAAAGTCTTCGGTGTCAAATTCGAAAACTTCACGTTTAGTGGTTGAAACGATGGGTGAAACCGTATATATTAAGTCGCGTTATAGCAACTAGAGGCTGAAATGGTAGAAGCTTCAACAAAGCCCATCAAAGTACTAATCGCCGGCCTGACTGCAGATCTTCATATGTCTCTCAAAGATATGACCTTTGAGTTGCCCGACATTCAGGTACTTGACCGTGTCCCCAGTCTGAGTGACGCGATGGAGGTTGCCGAGAGCCGGAAGCACGATGTGCTTATGATCGAAGTGCCTCTAGAGGATGGTAACTATCCCCCTGTATTTAAGCAAAAGGTCCGAGATAATACCTGGCCTCGAGTAATCGCCGTTGCGCCAAGAGAAGACGCCGAGCTTCTGCTCCAGGCGGCCTTTTTGGGAGCGGCGGCTTTCGTCAGCAGGGATACCCCCCTGGAGTCTCTCGTCAGCACTATCCGACGAGTGGCCCTGGGCGAGGAGCCAATTGAGTACAACATGGTGGGAAACCGAGGGATAGCATCAGAGGTTATACGGTTTCTCAGAGGCTCTAATATCACGCCGGGAATGACTGGGACACCATCACCCCTCTCACAACAGCAGCACAATGTCCTCAAGTCGGTGGCGCAAGGCATGACCAATGGCGAGATCGCAACTGCCTTGGGTCTTAAAGAGCAGACGGTGAAGAACTACATGACCGCCATTCTTAAGCGCGTTGGCGCGCGAGACCGTGCACAAGCCGTTGTTTTCGCCCTGAACTACGGCTGGATTACCCTCGACCCACGGTTCCCTTAGATTTGCCTTCTACTGGATAAGAAGCAACTTTGGCTGGAGGGGCACCCTGTTTCTTGACCTTTGGCGTTTCAATAACTGGGGCGATGATACTGGAGGCAAGACGGGCAAACTCCACCTCACTATTTGAGAAGGCCTTTGAGTCACTGGAGCGCGCTAAAAGCGCTAATCCGGTGACCTTGCCCAAGGTCAAAGCGCCAACGCTTTACCTGCCTCAGGGCTTCTTCTGCCGAGGCTGTCCCCCAGTACGTCGTATCCCTCCTGGGTTAAAGCTCGGGTGATGGATCTGAGGATCAACTCATCATCTTCAACGATGAGCAGTCTTTTCCTGACGTTTACTATTGGTTTCCTCACTTCCAGCTATAGTGGGAAGATTTATGATAACTGAAGTGCCCTCTCCTACTCCACCGTTGATCTCTATGCAACCTCCATGACGGGCAACGATGTCCTGGCTGATGGACAGCCCCAACCCTGTACCCTTGCCGGAGGCTTTAGTGGTATAGAAGGGCTCAAATATCCGCTCCCTGAGCTCCTCTGGGACCCCAGGACCGGTATCGCTAAACTCGATAGCTATTGAGCCACCCTCCCGACTAGTCCTCACTAAAAGGACGCCTCCGGTGGCCATCGCATCAAAGGCATTGCTCACTATGTTATAGAATACCTGCTTTAGCTGTTCGGCAGAGACTTTTGCCAGAAGTGGGTCCTCTTGAAAAGACAGGCGAATTTCTACCGCATTGGCGTTGGGGTGCAATTTAATAAGTTGGAGGACGGATTCTAATAGCCTATGAACGTCTTGCTTTTGCCGCTCGCTTTCGCTGATCCGAGCGAAGGACAGCAACTCCTGCATCATGAGCTTGGACTGCGCCACTTCGCTCGCCACCAACTCCAGACTCCTTCTGGCCTCCTTATCAAGGTCCTGCCCGGACATGGTATATATAAGGTGATAGAGAGACTGTAGAGAGTTGCTTATTTCATGGGCAACCTCAGTGACCAGGTGTCCTAAGGAGGCGAGCTTTGTTGTCCTAATAACCTTCTCCTCGGCCAGCGCCAGGGCGTCAAATTGGCTTTCGAGCTGGCGAGCTAATCTTCCGTTCTCCAGCTGAGTGGCTACAAGGCAGCAAATGGTGTCGAGGATTTGGATCTCCTGGCTGGAGTATTCCTTGCCACAGGTCTTGGGACCAAGGATTAAGAGGCCAATAAGCACTCCCCTCGAATGCAGAGGTCCGTATATTCTGCTATTTAGGTTCCTGAAAAAGGGGTTTAGGAGTGATGACATCTCTTTCCATTGAGGAAGGGTCTCGACTTGAGAGGCCCCAAGAGATCTGTCCTGGAGAGCCAGCCAACTAACTAGAGGTTGATCCCATAACTCTTCATCATCCAGGGTTTGAATCACACCATGGTCGTAGAGTAACGAAGGGAAGTTCCCATTCTTTGGGGAGACCAGTAGTGCCGCTTTGGAAGCCTTCAGTGCCTGCGCCGACCGGGCGAGTAGAGAGGAGGTAATTTCTTGGATGTCGGAGGAAGCAGGGTATTTTTGTAAGAAGCCTCTGAGGGTAAGAGAACCCTTAGAGGCAGGCTTAGGCAGGAACCTGGATCTAAGATTTGATGGAACGCTGAGGGCGATGCCTAATCCCATGGTACGTAATATCATTAGGATGTCCCTTGTCTGCTTATCCGGGCCATGTGGGGGACTAAAACTGGAGGTTTTGTGAGTCTACGTGAATTCTGGCCACGAGGTTTCCGCCACAGGTGAAAACGTGAGCATAGTATGATGTTAAAGATTTGCATGATACAGTACTTTAGTACCTATGTGGCCAAAGGATAATACACAACTCGGCACTTTTCAATAATTTGATAATTTCTCTAACCATATTTGGCGACAGAAGATTGGAGATATGCGTTGCCATACCCCTGTTTCATGTGAGCCTTTCGACGACGCACTGTCAGATAGCAAAATGCTCCTTTGCCCTAAAGGGAGGTGTGCAGGAACCAAGAATTGATGTACGCTCTTGGGTGGCGTGACTCTTCAAAGGCGGTAACTAGAGAAGTGTCGGAACAGATTCATAGCAGGAACCGCCTCGCCCTGAAGCTTTTTGATGGAATTGCCGGGAATTATCATGGACCAGCCCGGGCATTTAGCCTGTGGCAGTATGATAGGTGGCACAGTATTCTGGTTTCCCGTCTTGGAGACCTCACAGGTAAGCGGGTCTTGGATATGAGCACCGGCACGGGACTTGTGGCCTGTAGAATCGCCCGACGCTGGAGCACCCAGGTAGTGGCAGTGGACATAAGTCATCCCATGCTGGTCAAGTCCTTGGCGAGAGCAGAGGGGGAAGAGTTGAGGGGGCAAATCTCGCTGATTCAGGGGCAGGCAGAAGCTGCATCCTTTGCTGATGAGACCTTTGATGCTGTTGTGTTCACCTACCTCCTTCGATACGTTGAAGACGTACCTGCCACCTTGGTTGAGTTGGCGCGGTTGCTAAAACCGGGTGGAATGATGGCCGCCCTGGAGTTTGGTGTTCCATCGGCTCCCTGGCTTAGGGTACCGTGGCTGGCATACACTCATCTTCTAATCCCTTGTGCAATGTACCCCATCTCTTCCGGATGGCGGAGGGTGGGGGCCTTTCTTGGTCCCAGTATTCGACGATTCTACAATCAGTATCCACTTGAGCGACAGGTTGATCTGTGGAAGGCCGCCGGACTGAAGGAGGTGGGATTCCGTACTCCATCCCTGGGAGGAGCAGTAGTGATGTGGGGCTACAAAAGTTAATACGAGGAAAAACGGCGCGAGATGGAGAGGTTAGCCTCCCTGCCTTTTATGCTTTCAGGGCGGGATCGTGGCGTGACTATGTGAACCTTCTCCACCCTCCCTATACCGTCTGGCATTTGAGCTACGTGGCTATGGGTTGGGCTCTGGCGCCTTCCACTCACTGGGATCGCCTAGGTGCCGTTACTTTGGCCTTCTTCTTGGCGGTCGGCATTTCATCCCATTCCCTGGATGAGCTTCATGGTCGGCCCCTTAAGACCAATATCCCTAGCCCAGTTTTGGCCGTACTGGCTGTGGCATCTCTGCTAGGCGCCCTGGCGATAGGCGTCGCTGGTGTATTTACCATCTCCCTTTGGCTTTTGCCGTTCATAGTGTTAGGAACTTTCTTTGCGCTTGCCTACAATCTGGAGCTTGCCAGGGGGTGGTTTCACACGGGGTTCTGGTTCGGTATTGCTTGGGGAGCTTTCCCCGTTCTCACAGGATACTTCGCCAACCGGGGGGGATTGGCTCCGGAGGCGTTTATCGCGGCGGCAGCGGCTTTTTTCTTCAGCGTCGCTCAGAGGGCCCTGAGCAGCCCCGTCCGGTCTATGCGGCGCAAGGTTTTAATGGCTCAAGGCTCTCTTACAATGGAGGATGGAACCGTGCTTCCTCTCAGTAAGGGAAACTTACTGAGGGCTCCAGAAAGGGCTCTTCAGGCCTTAAGCCTGGTGATGGTATTATTGGCTGGAGCCCTCCTACTGGGCAAGGCTTAGGCTGTTTAGTCCCCCCTCACAATTTTATGTTGCCTGCCGCCAGCGCCTGTTGTAATATTAACTGTAGTTTGACGCTATCGTCGTTGCTTCCTGAGGGACAGATACCAGCCCTGATTATCACTCGTTGACACAGGGTGAATCCGATGCTAACTTCAGAGATGCCAGACCAGGCTGGAGACGACTATGCCGGATAAGTTCATCAGGGAGATAGAGGAGATCCTTGAGCAGGCGGAACACCCTGGCAAGGGTGATGCTTCCAAGGGTACTGAGAAGAGCGGTCGTCACTCGGGCGCTCTAGGACCCTTGGCGGCGCTGTCGCGCCTGGGTAGACTCTTCAGGGTATCCCCCAACAGGGTAATGTTAGCGGGAATCATCCTTCTGGTTTTGGCCTTTATGCTAAACGCCCTCGTCCCGGGTACCGTGCCCCTCTTTGCCTGGGCTGGACTGGTCCTCTTTGTAATAACCTATGGACTCTTGTTTATGAGGCCTGGATTTCAGTACGAGAAGCGGTGGCGGGGACGGTTGGTAGACGACGGAGAGCGGTTCTCCGTTTGGGAAAGATTTAGGCACTGGCTTCGGGGTTAACCAAAAGTCCAGCGCCCTTCGTTAACGGCAAACTACGGTACAACATCTCCTGCGCTACACAGAGCACTCCCCTTCGCCCCTCTCCACCTTGTAGGCCACGGTCTTCTCCCAGTCCATATACAGGCCTTGTGAGTCGCCGTTTAGTGAGGGTATATCAGCGCACTTTTCCGCCATCTCCTTAATGGGCTCAGTGCCTACCCTCTCAATGAACTGGTTGAAGGTTTCCCCAGGCTTTTTGTTTTGGCTGAAGTGGGTAGCGATGAGACGAACTAGCTGGGGCACCAATTTGGCCGGCACCTTGGTTCTAGGGATTCTCTGGGCGTAGACGGTATCCTCCAGCTTATCGCCTCCGTAGTTGCCCCCCAGAAACAGCTCATAGGCCGGTATTTGCTGTCCCGCAGGCCCCTTCATGGCGGCGCCGTGGAAACCGATGTTGGCCACGTGGTGCTGGCCACATCCGTTGGGGCAGCCGCTTATCTTTATGTGCATCTGCCGCACCATAGGGTCATTCAACAGATCGATGTTGGACAGAAGCTCCTCTCGAATGGCCCGTCCCAGCCCCATAGATGAGGTGATGCCCAGCTTGCAGGTATCGGTGCCCGGGCAGGAGACCACATCCGTTATGGAGTGAGCGTCCGCTTCAGCTAGGTCAACGCTCTCCAGCGCCTTCCATAGGTCGTAGAGCCGTCCCTCGGGCACCCAGCGCAAGGCCAGGTTCTGCTCCAGGGTAATACGGGCGGTGCCGCCTGTATATTCGCGGACGATCTGGGCCAGGGCGGGAAACTGGTCAACCTTAATGTCTCCCTGAGGCACCGTCACGTAGGCTAGGTAGTAGCCCTCCTGCTTCTGAGGAGCTGTGTTGGTCTTCTTCCAATGCAGGAATTCCTGAGGCAACTGGTGTCCGTTTGGGCTCACTGTGGTGAGGGGGGGTGGGGTTTCGCTATAGACCTCATCCAACTGCATAAGAGGGGTGGGGTCAATTGGTCCTACGCTCTTCAGCTCCTCATCCACCATCTCTTTGAACGTATCAAGTCCGATGCGGTCGATGAGGACCTTAATACGGGCCATCATGCGGTTCTTTCTCAGCATGTCAGCCCTGTCAAACACCCGCCATACGGCCTCCGTGACCCGAAGGTAGTCCTCCACGGGGACAAAGTCGTACAGTACCTTGCCCAGCCGGGGCATTATAGAGGTGCCACCTCCCACAAGTATCTTGAATCCCTTCCTGGCAGTACCGTTTTCTTCGCGCACCTGGGCTATAAAGGCGAAGTCGTGAAGGGGGGAGATAATGCTGTCGTGGTCGGCGCAACCCGTAAAGGAGGTCTTGAACTTACGGGGGAAATTTTGGGTCAGGGGGTGGCGCACCGCGTAGCGTACGTAAGCAGTCAGGTAGGGGATGATGTCAAACAGCTCGTCGGGACAGACCCCTGAAGTGGGAGGAGCTACAACGTTGCGAACAGTATTTGCACAGGCTTCCCGTGTGCTGAGCCCCACGCGGCCCAGTATCTCCATGGCCGCGGCACAGTCCTCCAGGGTCATGTGGTGTAACTGGATGTTTTCCCTGGTGGTTATGTGCCCCTTTTTGAGAGGAGTGTACTTCTCTACTATCTCCCCGACGCCTTCTAAGGCCTCGGCGGTTAGCACTCCACCGGGCACCTTGATGCGGAACATCTGGGCGTCGGGCTGTCGCTGGCCGTAGACCCCTTGGTGCAGCCGGAAGGTCATAAAGGGCGCTTCCTCTATCTGCCCAGCTCTGAAAGCCTTGACCTCATCTCTGTATTCGACTACCTCCTGCTCCAAATAAGGGATGATGCCTTTGGACTGTGCAGCCAGTTTGAGGCTTTCCTGGTGTCTCTCCGTCTGGCTTGTTTTGGTCTTCTGAGTCAACTGTTCCTCCCATATAAAAAGACTGCGCCCTTATAACATCCCGTTAGAGAGGCGCAGCCCTTGGCTTCTTAGGTTTTAACCTGTCCTCTCTTATGGAGGACAGGTACAGAGGTGAAAAAGGTCGTCGGGGAATCTCATTTGGCTAATAGTCTATTCCTAAGGTAGATTATTGTCAACAAGCCCAGGAGGCAGGGGTATATCGTTACAAAGCTGCCAAAGGCTGATACCATGACTTTAGACCAGATGAGGGGGAAGTTAAATGGCCCAGGATGGCAAAAAACCTTTCGTAAGGTACTCCTTCTACAAAGTCGATCCTCGGTGGCGCCGGTTGCCGGAGGCCCAGAGGGACCAGGGCAAGGCCCAGTTTGTTGCCGTGGTAGACGAGTTCTCGTCTCAGATGGAGGTCAACAGCTATAACCTGCTGGGCACCCGGGGAGATACCGACTTTATGCTGTGGCAGTTGTCTCCCACCCTGGAGGCGCTGCAGGAATTGGCGACCGGTTTATACGGCACGGATCTGGGCAAATACATCAGCACCCCCTACTCCTATCTGGCCATGACCCGACCCTCGCCCTATTTGGGCGAGCACACCCACCCAAGCCAGACCCACCGCGGCGGCGCCATCGGTCCCAGGGGCGACGCTTATCTGTTTGTGTACCCCTTTGTGAAGACCCATGACTGGTACCAGCTTCCTAAGGAGACAAGACAGGAGATGATGAACGAGCACTTCACCATTGGGCACAGGTATCCCTCGGTGAAGGTTCATACTAGCTACTCCTTTGGCATAGACGACCATGACTTTGTCCTTGGCTTTGAGACCGAGAGCCCCGAGGACTTTCTCAAGCTGGTCATGGAGCTCAGGGAGTCACAGGCCAGGCCCTATACACTAAAGGACACTCCCATTTTCACCTGCCTTAACAGCCCGCTGAAGGAGTGTCTTGATAGCCTGGGATAGCAGGTTCTAAGGTGTTTACACCTAGCCCTGCAATTGCTGAAGGCCCGCTTCTGGATTGAAGAAGTGGGCCTTAATGTTTGTGAGTATTGTAGGAACTAGACAGCTGTACGTCACTCCACCGCCGACTGTGGGACCTCTTCGGGAGGGCGCTGGGTAAGATAGATCCGGGAGGCGGTGGCGAAGCTCAGAGCGGTCTCCCCTACAGGCGTTCGGAAGGTGATGACGTCTCGATAGTCCCCTATCTCCAGAATCTCTATTTCCTCGTCGGGCAACACCCGGTGTTCGCACAGGAATTCTACGAGCTTGGGGTCCTCATCGGGAAGGCTACTGACCAGATAGGTGACACCGAATTTTGCGTCGTTCATAGGCACCACCGGCCCAGGAGGTTTCTTGTAGCCGCTGCCTGGAATGGGCTTGCCGAAGGGACAGGTGGTGGGATTACCTACCGTTTCATTTATCTTCTCTTCCAAAAAAGGAGAAATACCGTGCTCAAGGATGTGAGCCTCCTGATCGGCATCGGGGAGGCTAACACCCAGAACGTCCACTACCAGGCGCTCAGCCAGCCGGTGTCTCCGGGCGATGGTAGCAGCTAGCTTAGCGCCCTTTTGAGTGAACTGAATCTCCTTCTGAGCCGATATCTGAATGAGGCCATCGCGAGACATGCGACGCAGCATCCCAAGGACTGTCGGAAGGGAGGTGCCCAGGCCCTCAGCGGCAGGCAGCCGCCGGATGTAGGCCGCCAGTTGGCCAAGGACAGTTCTCTCCTGCTCCTCCTTGAGGATATAGAGGGAGAGGAGGTAGTTTTCTACGGCCGACGAAAGACGCTCAGCGCCTTCTGGCTTTCTATCGTTGGTTGCCGAGTCTTGCTTCATGTGCCCCTAGGCAGTGAGGTACCGAATTCTTTGGGCCACTCTGCTATTGTAACAAAAAAGCTGCGTCCAAGGAGCCTGGACACAGCTTTGTACCTAATTATCTAGAGCTTTGGGACGCCTTCCCAGGGGACGCGTCCAGGACAACTGTTAATTGCTTCGCTTCAGGGTGGAGAGGTCCCTGTCCTTGAAGTAATCGTAGTTCATTTGAGTGTAGTTATTCCACTGCTCTGGAACAGTGTCCTCAGGGAAGATAGCTATAACGGGGCACACAGGTTCGCAGGCGGCGCAGTCGATGCACTCATCGGGGTTGATGAGGAAGATGTTGTCTTCATCGGTGGTATAGATGCAGTCAACGGGACAAACGTCGACGCATGCGGCGTCCTTCACATCGACACACGGCTCCGCAATGATGTACGTCATGGACTACTGCTCCTCCTCATTATCATGGCAACCTAGCCGGGGATTCTGATAGACGCCCCGAGGTGGCATTATAGCATAGGACCTCTGGATTGCACACTGATTCAGCCTTGCGCTGAACGCAGTTACTCGCATCCATTGACCAGGGCTACTGGCCGCGGAATGATGCTAGAGGATCAGACCGTAAGTGCGCTTCTTGATGGTGAGGTTCACAAAGGTTTCGGTCCTGGTTACCCCCGGAATGGTGCCTATCTTGGTTCGCAGGAATATGCCCAGCTCCTCGGTAGAGGTCATGCCCACCCAGGCGAAGACGTCAAAGGCGCCGGTGGTGATGGCCACGTAGTGGACCTCTTTCATTTCGGCGATTGCGTCGGCTACGCCGTCCAGTTGCCCCGGAGCCGTTTGCAGACCAATAAGGGCAGCGGTGGAGTAGCCCATCTTGTCCAGGTTGGGAACGGCAATGATCTTGACCACGTTTTCCTGGATTAGGCGTCGGAGGCGGCGCCGGACCGTTCCTTCACTGACCCCCACCTCCCGGGCTATTCGTGCGTTGGAGGCGCGGCCATCGATCTGTAGAATTTCAATTATCTTGCGGTCTAACTCGTCCATCCTATCCTCGCATACCCAAATTGTGTAAAGCTGTGGTATCATAAACTATGAGACGAATACTGTCAATAGGCCCAAATCTTGGGACGATAGCGTTAGTTTAACAGCCTCTACCGATTGGAATACTAAACAAATATGAATTTCTGACGGCGTTCCAGCTAACACATCTGTGCGTCCCTCATCTGCCAGAATCTGGTGTCCCCATTGATGCCCGTCTCCTGGGTCTGCTATAGTTTTAGTAGCAAATGGGAGGGATCGCATAGTGGTCTAGTGCGGGCGCCTGCTAAGCGCCTTGGCTGAGAAATCGGCCTCGTGGGTTCGAATCCCACTCCCTCCGCCAGGAGCACCGTATATGCCTATGAACAGCTACTACATCTGGACCATTGGCTGCCAGATGAACAAGGCTGATTCGGAGCGCCTTGCCAGTTCCCTGGAGCATGCCGGCCTCACCTCCGTGGCCAGGCCCGCTGAAGCCGATGTGGTTGTTCTCAACTCCTGCGTGGTCCGACAGAGCGCCGAAGATAGAGTTGTAGGCACCCTGGGCTTGATGAAATCCGTCAAGAGTAAGAGGCCCGGCCAGGTGCTAGCACTGATGGGTTGCATGGTGGGCCCCAGGGTGGAGGGCCTTGAGACCCGGTTTCCTTATGTAGACGTTTTTATGCGTCCTCAGCAGTACGGGCCGCTGCTGGACCTGTTGGAAGACCGCCTCGGTGTTGATACTGAAGGATGCTTGTCTGCCCTGGCCCCTGGCCATCCGGCCGTCAGCAGCTATGTGCCGGTAATACATGGCTGTGACCTGATGTGTACCTTCTGTATAATACCCTTCCGCCGTGGTAGGCAGGTGAGCCGCCCCATGGACGAAGTTGTGCATGAGGTGGACCTAATGGTGCAGCGAGGCATGAGGGAGGTTACCCTTCTGGGCCAGACGGTGGACGCCTACGGCCACGATCTTGAGGAGCCTTGCGACCTGGCGGACCTGTTGCACCAGGTAAGCCGCGTCGATGGCCTGAAGCGCCTTCGCTTCCTTACCTCCCATCCTATTTTTATGTCGGACCGGATCATTCAGGCCGTGAAGGAGATTGATAAGGTCTGCGAGCATATCAATCTCCCCATTCAGGCAGCCGACGACGAGGTTCTCATGAACATGAGGCGCCGCTACAGCGAAGCGGAGTACCGGCGTCTGATTGACCGTATCCGCTCCGCGATCCCGAGCGTCTCTATCAGCACTGATGTTATCGTTGGATTTCCTGGAGAGACTCGCCAGCAGTTTGAGCGCACCTTAAACTTGGTCAAGGAGATGGAGTTTGATAAGGTGCATATAGCCGCCTACTCTCCAAGGCCCGGCACCTATGCCCACCATAAGCTCCCGGATGACGTTTCTCAACAGGAGAAGGACGATAGACTCAAAGCGCTAGAGGAGGTTCAAAAGGACATCCTCGAAAAAAAGAACCGGCGTCTCCTTGGCGATATGGTGGAGATACTGGTGGATGGACGAAAAAAGGATAAGTGGCAAGGTCGCACCAGGGGCGATAAGCTGGTATTTTTAGAAGACGAGAGGGACTTGCTGGGGCAGCTTGTTAACGTACGAATAGAGTCAACCAGCCCCTGGTCGCTACAGGGAGTATCAATGAAGGGTGATACGGAGCTAAAGGTGGGGGTCCTTCGATGACCATCGATTTTAAAAAGGCTGGCAGAGTGAAAGAGCCTGCTCTTCCCATAACTGAGATAGAGCACTCGGCCTTCTGCAAAAGCGAGGATGAGCTTCCGGCCAAGCCCCTTTTAGACGAGATAAAGGTGAACATTCGCTGGCAGAAAATCCCTGTGAAGTACCTGCACCTAACGGCGGAGGAGTTGGACCAGCGGTTACATCATGCCCGTGAGAAACTTGGCAAGAGGGTGATAATCCTGGGTCACCATTATCAGCGGGAGGAGGTGATCAAATATGCCGACTTCCAGGGCGACTCCTATCTGCTATCCCAGCAAGCCGCCTCCCAGCCCGAGGCGGAGTACATTATCTTCTGTGGTGTTCATTTTATGGCGGAGACGGCACGTATCCTCTGCTCTCCCCATCAGCGGGTTATCCTTCCCAACATAACAGCGGGATGCTCTATGGCCGATATGGCCCCCACCGGGGATGTATTGGATGCCTGGGATGACCTGGAAGAGGTACTGGGCGGCGGAAGTATAGTTCCCATTACCTACATGAACTCCACCGCCGAAATTAAGGCCCTCTGCGGTCGCAACGGTGGCATCGTATGCACATCCTCCAGCGCTCCCAGTGCTTTTGAATGGGCCTTCGAGCGAGGAGAACGTGTGCTGTTCCTGCCCGATCAGCACCTGGGTCGTAATACGGGTCTCAAGATAGGTATCGACCTGGACGACATGATCGTCTGGAGCCCCTTCAAGCGTTTGGGAGGACATACTCCTGAACGTATTAAATCGGCTAAGGTCATCCTGTGGCAGGGCCACTGCTCCGTCCATACACGGTTCACCGCTAGGCAGATTGAGGCGGCGCGGCAGCGCTACCCCGATATCAAGGTGATTGTGCATCCCGAATGTACGATGGAAACGGTCCAGGCCGCCGATATGGATGGGTCCACGGAGGTTATTCGTAAGACCATCAATGAGGCGGCCCCAGGTAGCCAGTGGGCCGTGGGCACTGAGATAAGCCTGGTGAACCGTCTGGCAAAAAACAACCCGGACAAGGTTGTTTTTTGCCTCGACCCCATAGTATGCCCCTGCTCCACCATGTACCGTATTCATCCCGCCTACCTCTCCTGGGTCCTGGATGGCCTGTTGGCGGGGGAGGTGGTCAACGAGATAAAGGTGGATGGCGAAACGATGAAGTACGCCCATACGGCTCTGGAGCGGATGCTTCAGGTTAAGTAAAGGAGGTGGATATGGCGAGCACACCGAGGCAGCTTGGACATCTGGTCATAAAGGTGCGAGATCTGAAGAGGTCAGAGCGGTTCTACACCGAGTTTATGGGTCTCAGCGTTACCGGACGGATTCCAGACAAGATGGTATTTATGTCGGCTCACCCTGACTCTTCTCACGAGCTAGGCATAGTCGGCTTAGGCGATGAGGCTCCCGGCCCAGATGAGCGCCGGGTTGGCCTGGCCCATATGGCGTGGCAGATGGATACTATGGACGACCTGAGAGAGATACATCGCAAGCTCAAAAGTGATCCCACTAGGACTTTCAAGATAGGCGATCACGGAATGTCCCTGGGCCTATACTTCCAGGACCCCGACGGCAACGAGATAGAGACTTTCTTTGAGCTGTCCAGGGATCAATGGCCTAAAGGCGCTGACGTTACCGGGGGAGCCAAGTTTCCCCTGGAGCTGGAAGGGAAGCCAGCCGTCGCAGACGATTAGTTCCCGGCTGTACTTGCATAGCTTAGATGGACGGGAAGGCGGCCTTTCCCACCCCATCGAGTTTTAAGCTCTGGTGGTAGACACCCCTTGCTTGAAGTAACCCCTGAGGTTCAGCACCTGATAGACCTGGCCCTGGCGGAGGACCAGGTCTTCAATGACGCTACAACCAGCGCCCTCATTCGCCCCAATGTTTGGGGAGTCGGCACCTTCCACGCCAAAGCCCACGGGATCCTGGCAGGCTTGGATGTGGCCCTGGCCGTATTTCACCGTGTTGAGCCCTCCGTTGAGACGGAAGCGTTGATGCAGGACGGCCACGGTTTGGAACCGGGGTCCACCATAGCTCGGGTAGCGGGAAAGGCATCCACGATCCTCAGAGGCGAACGAACAGCCCTAAATATCCTACAGCGTATGAGCGGCATAGCCACGGAAACCGCCCGATACGTGAAGGCCGTCGAGGGTTATCGCGTCAAGATTGTAGATACCCGCAAGACCGCTCCGGGACTTCGTTACCTGGACAAACACGCCGTAAGGGTGGGCGGTGGACACAACCACCGGATGAACCTGGCCGACGGCGTGCTTATCAAGGACAACCACATCGAACTACTGCGCCATCGGGGAATGACTTTGCCCGGGATTCTGGAGCAGGCCAGAGAGATGGCGCCCCACACCCTCAAGATTGAGGTGGAGGTCACCAACCTGGCGGAGCTGGAAGAGGTCCTGGAGGGAGGAGCCCACATTATCATGTTGGACAACATGTCCCTGGAGGATATGAGCAAGGCCGTCGAGATGGTGGGAGGGCGGGCCCTGGTGGAGGCTTCCGGTGGAATTACGCTGGAGAACGTTGCCGCCGTAGCGGAGACGGGGGTAGACCTCATATCCGTGGGCGCCTTAACTCACTCGGTGACGGCTTTAGATATAAGCCTGGACATTGCGGCATAGAGATCTGCTAACTAAAAAGGTTTGAGTCCCGCCGGAGAGCAAGCCACCACGGGTGGTGATAGCGAACTTCCTTGGCTCCCTCACACGTTGGAGGCTGGGCTGGTATAATTCCCCTACGCCACGTTGTGCGAAGGAGGTGAGGCATGGCAATAAGTCAGACACAGGTCTCCATTGGGCGAAATATGGCCATGGAGTTGGTCCGAGTGACCGAGACCGCAGCCATAGCTGCGGCGAGGCACATGGGCATGGGCGACAAGGAGCTTGTGGACCAGGCGGCGGTGGATGCTATGCGGTTCACTCTGGGCTCCATCTCCATGGACGGGGTTGTGGTCATAGGTGAGGGTGAGAAGGACGAGGCGCCCATGCTCTACATCGGCGAGTACATTGGAGACGGCTTGCCGCCCCAGGTGGACATCGCCGTGGACCCCATCGACGGCACCACGCTGCTCTCCAAGGGGCTGCCAGGCGCCATTGCTGCCCTCGCGCTCTCCGCCCGCGGCACCATGAACGTCCCCCAGCAATTGGCCTACGTGAACAAGATCGCTGTAGGCAAGGATGCCAAGGACGTCATCGACATCAACGCGTCGGTGGAGACCAATCTGAAGAACGTGGCCAGGGCAATGCGACGCAAGGTGGAGGAGGTGACGGTAGTGGTCCTGGACCGTCCCCGCCACGAACAGCTCCTGGCCGATATCCGGGCCACCGGCGCCCGGGTGAAGCTCATTACCGACGGCGACGTGGCCGCCGGCATCCACGCGGCGCTGCCCGAGAGCGGGGTGGACGTGCTCATGGGCATCGGCGGCACCACCGAGGGAGTGCTGACCGCGGCGGCCATACGCTGCATAGACGGAGCCATCCAGTGCAAGGCCTGGCCCCGCAACGATGAAGAACGAGAGGCAGCCGCTGACGCAGGGTTGGACCTGGAGAAGGTGTACACTACGGAGGACCTGGTGGGAGGCGATGACGTATTTTTCGCCGCCACCGGCGCCAGCTCCGGCGACCTGCTCAAGGGAGTGAGGTTCTTCGCGGAGGGCGCCCAGACCCAGTCACTGGTGATGCGCTCCCGCTCCGGGACCCTCCGTTGGATCGATTCCATCCATGACTTCAGCCGTTTGGACAAGGGCAGCTACCAGGAAGACCAGCAGTAACCACTTCCTGGCTGGCTACTTGTTTTGACTACAGCACGGCCGCCGAAGTGCAGCTACGTTGGTTCGCGTTGTGGGAGGAGCAGGCGCTTAAACGGAAGCCAACTCCCCCTCCATCTCCGGAGTATACAGCCCTTGTCGGGCGGCGCCTGTGACCCGGGCCCGGTGGTAGAAGGCACGTTGGGCCTGTTTCATGTTCTCGGCTCTGCCGGCCCAGGCCTTGAGAGGCGCCGCTTGGAGGCCACGGCCATAGGAAAAGCTAAGCTGCCACGGCGCTCCTACTAAGGCGGCTCGACGGTTGATGGCGTCCAGGTTAACGGTCGCTTCGGTGTCGCTCTGACCGCCTGAGAGGAACACGACGCCGGGCACTGATGCGGGCACCATGCGTTTCAGACAATCGATGGTCTTTTCCGCCACTTCCCCGGGTTCCGCACGGTCAGCGGCGGAAGCGCCGGAGAGAACCATATTGGGCTTTAGCAGTATGCCCTCCAGGGCGACTCGCTGGTGTCCTAGCTGGTAGAAGACCTCTCGCAGTGTAGACTCGGTGGCCTCCAAGCATTGGTCAATTGTGTGGTCCCCGTCCATTAGCACCTCAGGCTCCACGATGGGGACCAGGTTGGCCTCCTGGCTCAGGGCCGCGAACCTGGCTAAGGCGTGGGCGTTAGTATTGATGCAGTAGGGACTGGGAATACCCGGGCCGATGGTGATAACAGCGCGCCATTTGGTGAAGCGAGCGCCTAGCTTGGCATACTCGGCTAACCGCTCGCTAAGGCCGTCGAGCCCCTCGGTTACCGTCTCACCTGGCGCCCCGGGCAGAGGCTTGGCTCCCGAATCTACTTTAATGCCGGAGATGATGCCCTGGTCTGCGAGCACCTTCACTAGGCGGGTGCCATCCGCTCCCTTCTGGCGGATGGTCTCGTCGAACAGGATCACACCGCTGATGTGCTCGGCTACGCCGCCGGTCCGAAAGAGCATTTCGCGGTAATCACGCCGTTTCTCTTCGGTGCTCTCTGCGCCGATGGAGTCGAACCGCCGCTTGATAGTCCCGGAGCTCTCATCGGCAGCCAAGATGCCCTTTCCCGACGCCACCAGGGCCTGTGCCGTGCCGGACAGTTTCTGAATGTCCATAGGTGGTCCCCCCTCTCCTTCGTAACCTAGGAAATGGAACGGTGGTGCCTTGCGTTCCTACATAATATCACGTCAGATGGAGGTTATTGCCAACGATGCCGAGCCCACTCTATATAGGCAGGCCGAAGCTGTCTCCGCTTATCCGAGTAACAAAGCCTCACGGTAACGGTGAAGGCCACGAAAGCTCGTACATTTCCCCTCAGCGGGGAGCCAGGTTTGATTTAAGCCAGGGTCTTTGCTGATGCGGGTGACTCACAGCCATTGTAGCGCTTGGACTAGTGTGGACAGATTCTTCGTCGTGATGTCACATCGGGACTCAGAATGACAGACGCCTCTCTCGAAGTGCTCACTTGTCATTCTGATGAACGCCACCCTTGGCGGCGTTATATGCTCATGGTTCGATCCCGATAATCCCGATTTATCCCGCAGATACCGTTATCGGTACAGACGGGATACCGGGAATAACGGGACAGGACGGGCTCACCATGAGCGGGACCGGAGTCCGCTCGTCCTGAGCCTGTCGAAGGACGAAGAATGACATGAAATTGCCGTTCAATGGCACGTCCTTTCCACCTTCAAGGGCATCAAAACTTGGCAAAGCCCTCTAATTGGAGTCTTTTCCCCGTGGGTGGCGATTGGCAAAATTATTGGCCATCTCTTCAAAGGTGCAGAACCGCACACCGGGGTGGCTCATGATGTAAGAGGTCAGCCGCTCCAGCATGAGGAGCACCTGGGGTCTGCCGGCCACGGCGTCGACGTGAACACCATAAGCGCACAGTATCTGCTTTTCAGCCATTGCCAACCTTCAGCTACGCGTCCTGACCGGCTTATCCTGGGGGATTTGAGCCAGGGCTAGAATAGCATCGGCTGCGTGTGCGGACAACCGTGAGCGGCAGCCTCACTTGACGACGACATTGGGAAATGCTTTAATAATTTAGTATATGCTTAATTGTTAATGAGAGAGGGTTATGCAGGTGCAGCTTAAACACGTAGAGCGGTGTGAAGAGCAGGGTCTCCACCCTGAACAGGTCCGAAAAGCCAGAGAATCCATGATTCCCGATGACATGTTGATCACCCTGGCGGAGACCTTCTCAGCCCTGGCCGATTCCAATCGTATGAAGATACTTTTTTCCCTGGCGACCACCGAGCTCTGTGTCTGTGACCTGGCCAGCGTGGTAGGTGTGTCTGAGTCAGCAATATCCCAGCACCTGCGGGTGTTGCGTAGTTTGCGCTGGGTCAAGGGGCGCCGAGACGGTCGGCTGGTCTACTACTCTCTGGAAGACCAGCACGTCCGGGACCTTTTGAGAATGGAGCTGGAGCACTTGCACGGCCGTTAGAAGGCCACCCAGTTCCCAGAACACCCTATGAGGGAAACTAGTTACGCCACAGCGGGCGACGAACCCTTTAAACCCGTGAGGTCTAGCAGCCGCAAGAGGCTGTGGATGGCTCTGGGCATATTAGGCGTATTTTTTGTTATAGAGGCCCTGGGAGGTTACTTTACCGGTAGCCTGGCCCTTTTAGCGGACGCCGGTCACCTACTAACGGATGTGGCATCCATAGGGCTGGCGCTGCTGGCCATCTGGTTTGCCTCCCGCCCCGCGACCAACCTTCGCAGCTACGGCTACTACCGGGGAGAGGTCTTCGCCGCCCTGGTCAACGGTCTTACGCTGTGGGCCGTGGCGGGCTATATCGCCTTTGAGGCCCTCCGTCGATTCCAGTCGCCTCCAGAGGTGGAGAGCCTGCCCATGCTTCTGGTGGCGACGACTGGCCTGGCAGCTCAGTCGGTGGTGGCCTTGGTACTGCATCGTTCCGCTGGGGAGAGCCTCAACGTTAAGGCGGCTTACCTTCATGTGGCCACCGATGTCCTTCAGTCGGTGGCGGTGGTGCTAACGGGAGTTCTGATGCTGGCCTTTGGCTGGTATATCATCGACCCGGCGGTCAGCGTCTTAATTGCGGCCCTCATTTTTTGGAGTGGAGGCCGGGTGACCTGGGAGGCGGCCCAGGTGCTAATGGAGCACTCACCTCGACACGTGGATGTGGAAGCCGTGTGCGGGAGATTTGAGGCCGTGGACGAAGTTACCGGTGTTCACGACCTTCACCTCTGGTCTATCACCACCGGCTATGAGGTGTTAAGCGCTCACGTAACCACCAACGTCCGGGGTATAGCAGAGCGGGAAAGCCTGCTAGAGGATCTACAAACCATTGCTTCCCAGGAGTTCGGCATCGCCCATGTAACCATCCAGCTGGAGGCCTCACCAAGGGGCTGCGTGGAGACTCACCATCTGGCACATCCTCATAGTTGAGATACAAAAATGTCTTTGGCGAGGACTCCTACCACGCCTGCTTGTACACTTCCACAAGCTCCTCAGTACCTTGTGGTTGGCGTGGGTTGTACGGAGTGAAGAAGTCATGGAGGGCTATCTCAGCGGCCTGGGGGAAACCTTTGGGGTCAACCCCCGGTATGTCCCGAAGGCGCTCCGGAAGACTCATGCGGCGGCGCAGGCCCTCTATCGAGGTGATGCAACGCAAAGCTGTCTCGCGGGGATTGGGGCCGGTTAGCAGCTCCAGACCCGGCGCCACCGCGGCGATGCGCTCCGCCGCAACGTCCAGGTTGTAACGCATTCCCCAGGTGACCATAACGGTGTTGTTCATCCCATGAGGTGTGCCAAAGACGCTCTGCAATCCGTGGCACAAGGCGTGGGCGATGCCCAGCCAGGTGCTTTCTATCATCAGCCCCGACATGTAGCCCCCCAGTAGGGCCTTGCCCCGGGCTTCCAGATTGTCGGGGTCCAGGGACTCGGCAAGGTTGTCTGCCAGCAGCCGAAGGGCCTGGAGGTAGAGGGCGTCGGCGAAGGAGTGATGGGCCGTAGAGCACATACCCTCGATGCAGTGGTTGATGGCGTTGAAGCCGCTGGACCCGAACAGCTCCCTGGGAGTATGGGTAGCCAGCTCCGGGTCAAGGATGGCCGTTACCGGTCGGGAGCCTGGTTCCGGCACCCGCGGTCCACCTTCATCCACGGCGACGTAGGCTGTGTTGGCCTCGGCTGCAGAGAGGGTAGTGGGCACGCACATCATCGGTAGGTTTTTCTCTGTCTCACCAATGTACCTGGTTCTGGCGGCACGGGCGGTGCCAATGGCTATTCCCCCTCCGACGCTGATGAGGAGGTCAGATTTTGTTTCTTTTATTAGCTTCACCAGCTGGTCTCGGGCCTCCGTCCTTTTGGAGAGGTCGTAGCTAACCCCCATGAAGGCGCCGGCAAATCTTTTGCCCAGGCTTTCTTTCAAGATAGCCAGGGCCGGGGTCTTTTCAGCGATGCTTCGGCCGGATACCACCAGGGCTCTCTCTCTGCCGAGGGCCGCTACCTCGTCGCCGGCCTTGCTCAGGCTTCCGGCTCCGTATACGATTCGGACCTCCGGGACCTTTAGGTCAAAGGAGCTTTCATTGGCCACTTTGGATGCCTCCATGCCGGGGAATAAGGGGACGCTAGCACGGCTTCTGAATTCAGTCAACTTGGCTTGTACGGGTCGCTTCGAGTTTCCGAATGCTATTATTGGTGCAACAGGCTAAGTCAAGAGGTGCGATCCGCCCATGCGTATCGGCGTTGTCTCGGATACTCACGGATACCTGAACCCCAGGGTGGTCGAGGTACTGGAGGGCGTGGACCGAATTCTGCACGCCGGCGATATCGGAAGCCAGGAGGTTATTCTGGGGCTGGAGGGCGTTGCTCCAGTGACGGCGGTACGAGGCAACAACGACCGGACGGGCCCCACGGCGGGGTATCCGGAGGAGCAGGTGGTCATCATCGGAGGCAGGAAGCTGCTAATTACCCACCAGGTCAAGCTGCCCAACAAGGATACAGAGTTATTACCTCAGGCTTTCAGGGACAGTGATGTCGATGCCGTGGTCTACGGACACAGCCACATCGCCCACCAGGAGTGGCGCCAGGGTATCCTCTTCTTCAACCCGGGGGCTGCGGGGAAACGGCGCTTCCGAACGGTTCCATCGGTGGGAATCCTGAATATCGATGGAGAGGGGATCAAGCCTACGGTCATCCTCTTATAGGGGCGGCTTTTCGCTCCGCTGGCTTGAGGTCCTCGATAAGCTGGAAGAGCTCGCCGCGGGTATCATCGTCAATGGGCCCGGCAGGATGCCGTACCTTGGCCGTGGAGATCAGCCCTCTGCCCTTGATTGCTTCCTTGCGGATACTGAGGTTTATACCCTCCTGGTTCTCGAACAGGATAAGGGGCAGGAATTTGTTAAATACCTCCGTCGCCTTCTGGCGCTGGCCGTCAAAGAAGAGGTCAATCACCTCTACCAGCACCTCCGGATAGGCGAAGCCCGTCATAGCCCCGATACTTCCTCGACGCAGCTCGTCCAGAAGGATTACTCCCCCCAGGCCGCCGAAAATCCCCAGCCGGTCTCCCGTGAACTGACGTATGCGAGTGATTTTGGTGGGGGTGGGAGGATCCTCTAGCTTCAGGTACTCAAGGTATCAATATAACAAGAACCTTCAGACTGATGCGGACGGAGGAGTGCGCCCGGCTACTAGGACGCTCACGTCATACCATCACTTTGCGGGTGGCACTTGATAAGCTGAAGGCGATAAAGAAGTCACGAAACGGTCACGCGTGGATCATCGTAAAAGATCAGTGAAAATAGCCTTGGGTTAATACTTCCCAAGACGTGATGTAACCAATTTGACTTTAG
>JAPULR010000136.1 GCA_027294635.1 Chloroflexota bacterium
CCCAAAAGCTCTACCAACTGGGTCACGTTTTTTTCGCCCTCCAACAAATGCTGAAGGATTTTGATCCTGGTGGGGTCTCCCAACCCCCGGAAAAACTTGGCAGTTAGCTCCGGGGCCGTAACCACTGTGGGCGATATGACATTAACCATTGGGCAATAGTATCCTTATATACGAATATTTAGATATTTATATTATGATCCTTCTACTGCTTTGTCCATACACGGTCGGTTCAGCTACAAAGCGGAAGGACCGGAGCCACCGTTGAGGCAGCACACACCAGCTGTTAGTATGGAACCATGGAGAAGATTAGATACCAGGGCAACGCCCTGAAATACGTAGTGGTGTACCCCGACGGATACGATTCCAGGAAGTCTTACCCCCTTATAATCCTGCTCCACGGCTTCGGCTCTAATATGCACGACCTGGCGGGGCTTGCCCCCTCCATTGACCCCACGGGCTACATCTACCTTTGCCCCAACGGCCCCGTCTCAGTGCCCCTTGGCCCGGGGATGACAGGGTTTGCCTGGACCCCTCTGGCCGATGCCAAGACCGCCGATGATGTAGCGCTGGCCGAAGACTCCGTCAGCAGATTTGTGGATGAGGTGATGCAGCGGCACCACACCGTCCCAGGGCGGATTATTTTGGGCGGATTCTCACAGGGCGGCATGATGACTTACCAGGTGGGTCTCCCGAGGCCAGGCCTCTTCGCCGGGTTGGTGGCCCTGAGTGGACGAGTTGAGGATTCCGACGGGATAAAGAAACGGCTGCCCTTAGACCGCAGTCAGCCTGTTTTCATCGCCCACGGCATTGAGGACCCTCTCATACCCATAGACCAGGGCCGACAGTCGAGAGATTTCCTTCAGACCCGGGGTTACCATCCGTCTTATCACGAGTACCCCATGGCCCACCAGATCACCCAGGAAGTGCTGGATGACCTGGCGCCCTGGATTCGAGGGACGTTGCCCCCTTTGTCCTAAGGGGAAGCCCTCTAGCTCACCAGCCCCTTAACCGCAGCCGCCAGCTTGTTAACCTCCTCCTCGGTATTGAAAAGGTGGGTAGAGGCCCGGACACAGGAAAGCTCTCGCACCTGGCGGACCACTATGCGGTGGTCATCCCACAACCGGGCCACCACATCGTCGGGCTCCACACCCTGTACCTGAAAAGAGGTCAGGCCGCAGGAGAGGGAGTCTTCCCTTGGAGAGACCACGGAAACCCCAGACACCTCTGACAAGGTCTCCTTGAGGTGTTTGGAGAGGGACAAAGCCCGCTGCTCCACGGCCTCCGCGCCTACCTCCTGGTGAAGCCGGACGGCCTCGGTAAACCCCGCGGCCAAGGGCGAGCTGGCGGTGGTTAACTGGAACTTGTCCATGGATGAGACATTAGGCTCGAAGCGTCCCTGGTCATCGTAGGAGAGTACGGCCCGCCCGGATACTCTGGTCGGCGTGACTGAGGAGATGAGGTCCCCTCGAATATACAATGCGCCCACACCATCGGGGCCAAGGAGCCACTTCTGGCCTGGGATGGAGTAGAACTCACAGTCCAGAGCCCGCAGGTCCAGGGCAATGTGGCCCGCCGTCTGGGCGCCATCAATGAGCATCCATATCCCTCTTGGCTTGGTCAGCCCTCGTAGGCCCTCAATAGGCATCCGCAGGCCGCAGGTGTACTGAATATGGCTGAAGAACAGCAACCGAGTACGGTCAGTTATGGCTTCCCCAACCCTACTCAGAATGTCTTCCTGACTGTCATCAGGATGAAGCCCAAGTACCCTTATTCGAACGCCGTGCCTCTCTTGGAGATGAAAAGAGGGTACCAGAACAGAGCTATGCTCCAGGCCAAAGGTTATGACCTCGTCCCCCTCACTCCAGGTGAGACCGTTCACCACGATGTTCAGACCATCGGTGGTGCACTGGGTAAGGGTTATCTCCTCGGTGGTAACGTTCAAGAGGGAAGCCGCGGCATCTCTGGCCATTTGCTGGACCTTCCGTCCGCTCTCATAGACAGGACGGGTTGTTGGCCCCTCGTAGCTCTCATATTCCAGGCGGTCCTTTACGGCCTCCACCACCGACTTGGGCGAGGGGCCAGACCATCCCGTATTCATATAAATCATACGTTGGCACGCAGGAATCTGCTTCCTGATCCAGTCAATGTCCACTGTCTCAACTCCTTGTCCCCTTTGGCTAATCATAACATCTAACGGATCAAGGTTTGACCGACGAATTTCGAGAATTTGCGTTATTCGTTACCTTGTTCCAGAATGGGGTCAGGTATGCTTCCCGCTACGCTGAGTCTGGAGAACCACCGAAGTATCAACAGCGTACCAACATTCAGGAGAACCACAGGGTGACTCAACAAGGATCCGTCCAGCCCACAACAGCCTGCCCCCATTGCGGGGCTCTAGACCAGGAGACCAGTACTCGGTGCCAGGGCTGCGGCCGCTTTATTGCTAGCGCCATGCCCGAGTGGGCCCGAGGGGGAAGACGCCAGGGTGTGTTTGGGCGTCAGGGTCTCATTTTCATGACCCAGAACAAGTGGCTGCTCATTGTTCTGGTTGTCCTCTTTGGGGGCGCCTTTGCATGGCACAACTACCATATAGTGCCCAATCCCATCACCCTCTTGACCAAGCAACCCAGTACGAGTCTCTCTTCCCTGTCGGCCCCCGGACAGTGGTCCATGACGGGAGGAGACCTGGAACGTACTCGATACATCGTGGACCCGCCGGCGCTGCCCCAGGGCCGCCTGCTGTGGTCCAGTGAGGCTGGTTTGCTGGAGGGTGTCTCCTTGCCCGCAATAGTCGACGGCACCGTTTACGTGGGAACAAGCTTTAAGTTCCTAGCCCTGGATGCCAACACCGGCGACATCAAGTGGGAGCGGGAGATGCCCGGGCTGGTGAACTCCTCACCCGCAGTGGCTGGTGACATGGTCTACGTCGGCTCCACCGATACCAAACTCTGGGCCTTTGATCGTTTCACCGGTGAAACCCAATGGACCTTTGGGACCGGTAACTACATTAGCAGCTCTCCTATCGTTTCCAACGGCTTTCTCTTTATAGGCTCCGGAGACCATTCGATGTATGCCCTGGACGCCAAGACGGGCAGGAAGCTATGGGAGTTCGAGACTAGCGATTTAATAACCGCTCCTCCGTCACTGCACAACGGAGTCCTCTATTTCACCTCCAACGACGATAGCCTGTACTCGGTCAACTACCGCACGGGACAGGCCAGGATGCAATTTCGCTCCAGAAGCTCGGCCACTTTTGAACCACCGGTGGTAGCCAACGGGCTGGTCTACATGTCATCGTCGACTGGAATTCAGGCCGCGAAAGCCGGCATTCGGGAGATCCCAGCACGGTGGCAGTTCGAGAAGCTATGGCGTACCCTCTGGTTCCGATGGGGTAAACCCATTCCCAGCCCGCCAGCTCAGCACGGGACCAAGTGGAGATTCACCCCAGAAGGCATCTCCCGATTCGCCCGCTCGGCTCCAGCGGTGACGAAAGAAGCATTCTTTGTTGGCGATTCAGGGGGTTATCTCAACGCCCAAGACTCTCAAGACGCCTCGGAGATATGGACATTTAAAGCCGAAGGAGCCATCTTATCCTCTCCAATTGTTGCTGGTGACAGCGTCTATTTCGGTACCAAGGTCAGTACCACGGACGTTACCACGGACGTTACCACGGACGTTACCACGGACGTTACCCCGGACGGTATCCCGGTCTTTACCACGGTCGTTACCACGGACGTTACCCCGGAAGGTACCACGGCCGTTACCACGGTCGTTACCACGGTCGTTGCCACGGTCGTTACCAAGGTCGTTACCACGGTCGTTACCACGAACGGTATCGTTTATGCCCTGGACCGGCGAACGGGCGAAGAAATTTGGCAGCTTTCTCTTGGAACTCCCATCGAACTGGCGCAATCCCCGGCGGAGGGTAAGCTCTTCGTCCGAACCACAGACGGTCGGATACACGCCATCGAGTAGACAGGAGTCTCCACCCACAAGCCCGCTGGCGAATAAAATAACAACGCCCGAGGACCCAATTGCCTCGGGCGTTGTAAGTCTATAAAATCAGTTTGGTGGCTTGAGGCTACCAGTGCCAGATGGCGTCATGACCGTCAAAGAGGTCGGCTAGTCCACTACGGCTGACCATCTTCACTCCCCCCACCAGCTCTCCCTGTTTGATACCTCGGTCTTCCACATCCTCTGTAACCACGTAGGTATCTACGCCTGCATCAATCAGGCTCACAACGTCTTGGTCCAGCTTGGGAGGATTGGACAGGGGCACCCCGCCTATAGTTATGCCGCTGGCATCCTGGCCCTTGACAGCGTAATTTACGGCGTTGGACCTTAGTAGGACGGATATGTCCGCCCCTGCGTTCTTGAGGATGTGAGACATCCACAGGATGGTATCGTCCTGCTCTTCCAGGGTGCCGTGATAGGCCCGCTCAACTACTGAAAGTATCTTGGCCATGTCGCCCTCCTACTTCGTTCCAATAACAAGGGTATTTGTGCTCTCCTGGGACCACTTTAGGAAGTCCGCCGGAGCGCCGCGGCGAGCCCCATCCACCCAATTGCCCGATCCCCGCTCATCAACGCAGAGGCCACAGTTAATCCATTCAACCTGCTCGGTACCTAAGAGGCCAGCGACCAGCTTTGATGGGATAACGTGATCCTCTTCTTCCACAGTGGTGCCTTTCACCGGGTTGGGGTGGGCGGCCTGGTCCTTCATGGTCAGGTTTACGGCGCCCTCATAGGCGAATACGTTGACCTGGTGACCCTTTCGCACCGCCGCATCAATGATTCGCAGGGCGGTGGTGGTAGTTTCGGCCTCGTATGGTGGGTCCATCAAGGCGATAGTTAGCGTTGCCATCTTTCCTCCTTAGTGCCACACGGCTTTGGTGCCTTCCTGCACCAGCAGGTCGACCAGGTTATCCACGTTGGAGACCTTCACTCCTCCCGACAGGGACGATTGGGAGATACCGCGCTCCCGCAGGGAGAATTCATCGGCCAGCACCTTGACCGATCGCGCCCCTTTGGGCAGGCTATCTAACGGATTGTCCTTCACTCCCGATCGCGTCGTCAGCACTCCGTTCTGTATCAGGAACAGGGTCACTTCGTTGCCCTTACCAGCCAGGTCGCCGGCAAGGCTATACATGTAGCGCGTATCGCCGTATTCGAAGGGGTCCCGGGACTCAATAAGAAGATAGTTAGACAAATCTCACCTCCTCACTTTTGGAAATCAGAAACAACCGTTGGCTTTGATGCAGGGGATTATAACCTCGGCATCGTTGGAGGTCAATCCAGACCTGCAAGGTTGATGCGTGCTGAGCCTCTATACCTTATCCTTTAACCCTTGGGTGACATAGCATCGTGGAAACCGGATATCAGGAACACTTTTTCGACCGCCCGGATGAGAGCGACGACGCCCTCTTTTACGCCGAGCCTCGGCTGGTGGTCCATATAGACGACGAGGCCATTGCCCAAATTGGCAGGATTTTTCAGGAGGTCCTTCCCCACAATGGAATAATCCTGGACCTGATGAGCAGCTGGCGCTCCCACCTTCCCGCAGACTTTCCCAAGGCCCGCATGGTAGGTCTGGGGATGAACGCCGTGGAGATGCAGGAGAACCCCGACCTGGACGAGTATGTTGTCCATGACCTGAATAAGGACCCTCGTCTGCCCTTTGACGACGAGAGCTTTGACGCCGTCATCCTCACCGTATCAGCCCAATACTTCACGAAGCCTGTGGAGGTGTTCCGAGACGTGAACAGGCTCCTAACTCCCAACGGCCCTCTGGTGGTAACCTTCTCCAACCGCATGTTTCCTACCAAGGCCGTCAGGATTTGGCAGACATGCGATGACCAACAACGAATGACCCTGTTGAAGCTGTACTTCCAAAAAGCGGGTGGCTACAAGGACATCGTCGCTGAGGACCGCAGCCCCGACCTGGGCTACTACACCGACCCGGTGTTCCTGGTGATGGGCAGGAAGATCTCACAGGGTGATGAGACCCCTCATGCAGGCTAAAGGCGATGTACAAGTTTTACAGCAAGGTACGCATATCCATTCTCGCGATGTAATCAATTTTCTGTCATGCTGAGCGAAGCGAAGCATCTCTACCGAAATGGCAGGGGGAACGCATCTCCTCAAGAGTCTGAACTGAGATGCTTCGGTCGTCCTCCCGACTTGTCCCGATAACGGGACTTAGTCGGGACATTGGGACTCCCTTCAGCGTGACCCAGATGTCACATCGGGGTGCACTTGGCGAGAAGGTAGATGTGGGTTTTGAAAACTTCCGGTTGGACGAACTTAGAGCGGCAACGGAAAAACTTGGCAGGAGGCTGTCAGGGAGGATAACCACTCTTCCCATACGGTATGCCGGCTAGTACCACGGCGCACCGTTGCGCAGCAGCCGGGCTCTCTCGTGGTTGGGGAAGTTCCCTTTGTTTTGGCGCACCAACCCCACGTTCTCACGAAGGGCAACCTCCGCCCAGGGCTCCGAGGCTTCTCCGGCGCCCCAGGTCTCATAGGGCGGCAGAATAATGTCGCCGTCCATAGGGTCTCCAATGGCGACGTAGTGGTTCCCGGCAACGCACAGCACCGCCAGGGCGCAGACCAAGGCGGCCCGATGATCGTGGTCGGAAACGCTGTCAAGAGATTCGGTGAGCCTCGCTCCCGGCGCCAGCACATCAAGCAACCCGTTCAGATAACCCTCGGCGACGGCAATCTCCCAGAACCTGTCGGAGGCGTCCCGCCGCAAGGGTGGAAACTTGCTGTCGGGGAGCAGCACCGCCAGGAAGGCGTTGGGGAACACCTCCAGGATGCGTCCCCTGTCAACGGGGTTGGGATGGGTGGCGTCGGCGATGCTCAGGTGACCCTCAGCCTCCAGCTTCAGGGCCAGATTTGCCAGCTTGGTGGCGTGGCGGTGAAGCGTCTGGCTAGATGGCACGCTGGTCTGGCCCGGCTTCCCCCGGAACCGAAAGGGGCCCCTCGAGAGCAGGGCGTCGGAGGTGCGGTAGTGAGAGACCACCCTCAGCGATGACGTTAGAGGACCGTCGATGCCCACGCCAAGGAGGTGGGTGCCTTTGGGCACCAGGTCCCGCAGATCATTCAGGCGGGTGGCTTCCTCGGTGCCGGTGTTGAGGCACCGCCAGCGTAGAACGTCTCCATCAACTGTTAAAAGGCAGAGGCCGGTAGAGCGGCGAATTTTGGAGTAGCCAACGTCGATTCCTAGAGTGTGCTGAGCCATTAGCGTGTAGGCCCCGCTGTGGGAGTGAAACTACAGACCGCGAGTTCCTCTACCTAATCCATAGCAGGTTCCGCTTTGGAATTCCAGTCCTCCAGGTCCAAGTCCCAGCTTCCCTGGGGCGAGTCCACGGTAACACCAACAGGCCTCTTGGAAAAGTAGGCAAAGAAGCCCTTTCCGTTGCTTACGCGATACCTCTCAACCCGCTCCATGGGGGTAGTAGTGACCTCTCCAACTACGCGGGGTTCGCCGCTGCAGACCTTATTCATCCCTTGCGCGCCCTGTGAAATCGGTAGGACGAGGGATTTCGCCATCGGTCAAAGGGAGGAGCGGTAGCTCAGCCTCCCTTGCCTCGTCCAACCGCCAATGCTACCCTAGGCATCAAACAGCGGGGAGGCTTGTCGTGACGGCATCTCAGAGCACTACCCATCGCATCTACATCGGCGGACAGTGGGTGGACTCGGTATCGGGACGCACCTACCAG
>JAPULR010000137.1 GCA_027294635.1 Chloroflexota bacterium
AATAGGAGGTAGAAGTCATGGCAATTCAGCGTTGGGAACCTTTCGCACATCTGCGAAGGATTGAAGAGGAGATGGACAGGGTATGGCCTCACACGTTCCGGTCGTTTAGGATCTTGCCCTGGTACCGGAGTGGGAACGGCAACGGCAACGTCCCAATAGATGCGTACTATACCGATGATGCTCTGGTAGTGAGGGCCACCATTCCTGGTTTCAAGGCCGAGGACGTAGACCTAACCGTTACCGGCGATAGGCTTGTTCTCAAGGGCGAGGTTAAAGGCGAGAAGGAGACTAAAGAGGAGCGTTATCTAATACGTGAGAGCCGTTCTGCCTCCTTCCATCGCTCATTGGCCCTGCCCAAGGGTCTGAAGACTGAGAAGGCCGAGGCCGCCTACGAAGATGGCGTTCTTACCGTCACCATCCCCAAGACCGAGGAGGTCAAGGCTGAGACCCACAAGATCAAGGTCAAGGCAATAGAGGGTCAGAAGAGCTAGGACCTCGTCCTCTCTCTTAACTGATATTAAAGTCCCCGACGTGCGAGGTGCAGGTCGGGGACTTTTTAACTGCTCCGATGGGTGTCGGGGCAGCTAGGGGGGATGGCGGCGGGAGGGACGCCGCCATAGGTCCAGCAAAGGAGAAGCATCATTGGGTTTTGGGGTCCTGGGCGTGAAGCTCCTCGCCTACTGTTCATGTAGTAATACGTTTCAGGAGGACAAAAGGATTTCGGACCGACCCATGGTACCCAGCCTGGAGCGCGTTGACATCAGGCAGGGGCTCTGTTACTATCCCAGGCGAGGGGCTGTGCCTGAGGTAGTGGCCCCATTTTTAATCCAGAGGGGAGCGGATAAGGTGGCGTTTGTCATAGGTCTGAGGTGCCGGGAATGCGCCAGGGAGTACCCCGTGGAGCCCCTGAACGTCTGCGATTTCTGCTTCGGTCCCCTGGAGATCAGCTATGATTACAAGGCCATCGCCAGGGTCATAAGCCGCCAGCGTATCGCCGATGGTCCCCTCACTATATGGCGCTACCAAGACCTGCTGCCGGTGGATGCGGAGAACGCCGTTGACATCCAAGCGGGATTCACCCCCCTCATTAAGGCCAAAAACCTAGGAAAGGTCCTGGGGCTGGATAACCTCTATCTCAAGAACGATAGCGTAAACCCCTCCTTCTCTTTCAAAGACAGGGTGGTCTCCGTGGCTGCCACCAAGGCCCTGGAGTTTGGCTTCGATACTCTGAGCTGCGCTTCCACGGGAAACCTGGCCTGCGCCGTTGCCGCCCACGCCGCCCGTGCCGGTATGCGGTCGGTGGTGTTTATTCCCTCAGACCTTGAGGCGGGCAAGGTCATCGGCGCCGCCATCTACGGGCCAACCATTGTGGCGGTCAAGGGCAGCTACGACGAAGTCAACCGCCTTTGTAGCGAAATTGCCGACAACTATCACTGGGCCTTTGTTAACATAAATATGCGCCCCTTCTACGCCGAAGGCAGCAAGACTCTGGGTTTAGAGGTGGCCGAGCAGCTGGGCTGGCGGTTCCCCGAGCACGCCGTTGTCCCGGTGGCATCGGGGGCACTGCTTACCAAGATATGGAAAGGCTTTGACGAGATGGTCGAGGTGGGGCTGATGGAAGGCCCGGTGCCGACTCGAATGTACGCCGCCCAGGCCCGCGGCTGCTCCCCCGTGGTGGATGCTTTTAACGCCGGCGAGGACATGGTCAAGCCGGTGCGTCCCAACTCCATCGCCAAGTCCCTTGCCATCGGCAATCCCGCCGACGGGATCTACGCCATTCGCACTATGAGCCGCTCCGGCGGAGCCGCTTACGCTGTTCCGGAGGATGAGGTAGTGGAGGGAATGAAGCTTCTGGCTGAGACGGAAGGCATCTTCACCGAGACGGCAGGTGGTGTGGTTGTATCGGCTTTGAAGGGACTAGTGGAGAGAGGGGCAATAGGCAGGGATGAGCTGACGGTGGCCTTCATCACCGGCAATGGGTTGAAAACCCAGGAGGTGGTGGAGGACGTGGTTCACCCCCTGACCATTAGACCCACTATGGAAGAGTTTGAAGAGGCCTTACACGGCCTCTCTGCGGCCGGGAGGTAGGCATGGTCATGGGAAAACAGAGGGTCAAGTTTACCTTTCCCACCGACTTGGTTACCCAACCTATAATCTACGACCTGGGTCGCAAGTTTAACGTGGTCACCAACATCCGCCGCGCCGATGTCCGGGAAGAGATGGGCTGGGTAGTCCTGGAGCTGGAGGGTGACGACCAGGAGATACAGCAAGGCATTGACTGGGTCGGCTCCATAGGCGTGAGGGTAGACCCGGTGGCGGGCGATGTGCTAGAAGGTTGATGTATACTTGCAAGATATATTCCTGCCCCAAGGAGGTTACCAACTGATGGGAGTTCTGGTACGGGTGCCCACCCCACTCCGACGTCTCACCAACAATCAGGACAAGGTGGAAGTGGAAGCGACTACCATCGCTGAGTTCATAGATCGGATGGAAGGTGACTACCCTGGATTCAAGGAGCGCCTGTTAGACGAGACCGGAGAGCTGCGCTACTTTGTTAACATCTACCTCAATGGGGAGGATGTGCGCTTCCTCCAGGGCACAGAGACCTCCACCAAGGCCGGTGACGAGATCAGCATTGTGCCCGCGGTGGCGGGGGGCTAGCTGCTGATAGCCCGCAACTGACAACCCGCTTATGGTTCGACAAGCTCACCATGAGCGGAGTTTCCCTCCTACGATGAGCATATCCCCCGCTCGCCCTGAGCCTGTCGAAGGACTTTCCACCATGGTTCGACAAGCTCACCATGAGCGGAATGAGGCGAACTTAATCCGTCCGTCTTGAGAGGCCAGCCAAGCAACAATAAATGGCAATAAAATCCGCTCGCCCTAACTCCCGGTCCTCATCTCCAGCCACCGCTCTTTCTGGGCCATCCTCACCGACTCGCTCGTTGGCTTGTACGCAGCCAGGAAGTCCTGGGCGTAGGACTCAAAGGTCCCGTCCAGGATTTTTGACCGCATCTCCTCCATCAACCGCTGCACGAACCTCAAATTGTGAATGGAGGCCAGCCGCAGACCCAGCAGCTCCTTAGCCTTGAACAGGTGGTGCAGATAGGAGATCGAGAAGTTGCGGCAGGTGTAGCAGTCACAGCCCTCTACTACAGGCCCTGTCGTTCCCTTGAATCTCGATGCGGTAATACCCACCCGTCCCGCTGGGGTAAAAAGAGCGCCGTTACGGGCGACCCTTGTGGGCAGAGCGCAGTCAAAGAGGTCCATCCCTCGTGCCACGCATTGCACCAGGTCCTCCGGAGAGCCCACCCCCATAAGGTACCGTGGCTTGTCCCTGGGCAAAAGTTGGTCCATGTAAGAGACCATGTCATACATCTGGGCCTTGGTCTCCCCCACCGCCAGCCCTCCAACAGCGTGGCCGGGGAAGTCAAGACCGGTGATGAATCGCGTCGACTCCTCCCGCAGGCCCTTGGATATCCCACCCTGGACGATGCCGAAAAGGGCCTGGTGGGGGCTGTTCCAGGTCTCCCGGCACCGTACAGCCCAGCCATGGGTCCTGTCCATGGCCTCCTTAATCCGGCCATCTCCCTCGTTGGCGGCGATGCACTGGTCCAGGCACATCATGATGTCCACACCCAGCCTCTCCTGGTATCGCACCGCTTCTTCAGGGGTGAAGCCGTGCAGGCCCCCGTCAATGTGAGATCGAAAGGTTACTCCTTGATCGCTGAGCCGGGTGAGGGAGCCCATGCTGAAGACCTGAAAGCCGCCGCTGTCGGTGAGTAGGGGACCGTTCCAGCCCATGAAGGCGTGAAGGCCTCCCGCCTTTTCTATGTAGTCGATGCCGGGCCTTAGATAGAGGTGATAGGTATTGCTCAGGATGACGGTGGCTCCTAAGTCCCGCACCTCCTGGGGCAAAAGCCCTTTGACGCTGCCCTGAGTCGCCACGGGCATGAAGGCGGGAGTTGGTACGGACCCGTGGGGTGTTTCCATAGCCCCGGCACGGGCCCGGTTGCAGGTGGCAGCCACCTGGAACTCAAATGGCCTGGAGGTCATACCGCTCCGGCGCCCGAGAGTATTAGCTGAATCCCGATGCCAAGGAGGGCCAGGGACAGGAGCCTCAGTATCCACGCGCCTCGGAAGAAGCGAGACAGGCGTACCCCGATTTGCGCTCCGACGACAACTCCTGCGCCTATCAGCAAGGCTCTGGTGATGTCCACATTTCCGTCGATTAAGTGTCCCATGGTTCCAACGCTGGTATAGATGACCTGAGCAAAGACCGAGGTTGCCGTCGCGACAAGAACCGGGAAATGAAAAAGGTAAACCAGGGTGGGTGTGCGAATTGGCCCTCCCCCCATGCCAAAAAAGCCCGATAGAAAGCCGAAAAATCCGTTGGTGGCCACGGCAAGGAGTTCATTATAAGAATAGCGATAGGTACCCATATCGGCGGTGTGAATCTGACGAGTGGTAGCGCCGAAGGTGTGCGCTGGCGGCGGCACTGGGAGCCCCTCGCCGGCTTCCACTTGAGCAGCTTTCACGCTCTCTCTTCGCGGATTCTCGGGCTGGAGCAGCACGTAAAGTCCCATCAGTGTGAGGAAGGCTCCAAAGATTAACTCAAAGGGTCCTTCCGCTACTGCCTTGAGCCCGAAGATGCCGAGAAGGGCCCCCGGAATGGCTGCCATGCTGAAGAGGAGGGCGGACCGAATGTCCACCCTCCTGAGCCGGAGATATGAAACCGAACCGGAGAGAGAGGCCAAAGCCACGGTAAACAGGCTGGTGCCCACAGCGACGTTGTGGTCCAGGCCAAAGAGAATGATAAGGAGCGGCGCGACGATAAATCCGCCGCCGGAGCCAATAAGGACCCCGTAGCTGCTGGCTCCAAGGCCCAAGGCCACAAGTGCCAGGGCTATTAGTGGGGTTAGCTCATCCATTAGTCGCTGTGCGTCCAAGGATTAATGGTAGAGGGTTACTATACATGACCCAGAGTTCCCAAGCCACGACATTGGTACCTAATAGGTTCCAGACCACAGGAGAGCCGGTGGTATAATTGCGGTGTGAAGCTTAAGGATTTGCATCCCTGGAATGTAACGCCTGAGAAGGCCAAGAGCATACAACAGCAATTGGCCCCTCAGGTCTCCTTTACCAACAGTGTTCCAACGGAAGCGCGCTGGGTGGCCGGGGTGGACATCTCCGGTGCCAATAGCGACGGGCTTGCCACGGGAGCCGTGGTGGTGCTGGATCTTCCCGCCCTTGAGGTGCAGGAGGTAAAGATAGCCCAGGCCGTACCCGGGATGCCCTACATACCGGGCCTCCTCTCCTTCCGGGAAGTCCCTGTACTGGCCCAGGCCTTGGAGTCCTTAACCATCGTCCCGGACATTATCATGGTGGACGGCCAGGGAGTGGCCCATCCGCGCCGCTTTGGCATAGCATGCCACCTGGGCCTTCTTACGGACATTCCTACCATAGGATGCGGGAAGTCCATCCTCAGGGGCAAACACGGTCCTCTGGAGACTGAGCAGGGATCTCAGGCTCCGCTGGTTGACCGTGATGAGGTGGTGGGCATGGCCCTGCGTACCCGCAGCGGTGTTTCGCCGGTCTACGTGTCGGTGGGCCATAAGATAGACCTGGAATCGGCGGTACGCTGGGTGCTATCCTGCTGCGGGGGGCTGCGTATCCCTGAGCCTACACGCCTGGCCCACCAGGCCGCAGCGGGTCGACTGGCGCCTCGCGACCCTGAGATGGGACAAAGCAAGGAAGAAACACAGACCCGGCTGTTCGTCTAACCGGCCAAGGAGGAGATCGTAGTGCAGGAGCTGAAACAGAAGCTTCGGGAGATGACTGAGAAGGTTGGCCACGTCCTAGTACGTCTTTGACGTCTCAGCCAAAGAAGACGAGATAAAGAGGATCGAAAAGGAGGCCTACGAGCCTTCCTTCTGGGATGATCCCAAGAGGGCTCAGACCAACATGCAACGCCTCACCCGCCTGAAGGAGACGGTACAGACGTGGCGGGAACTGGAAGAGCAGGGGAACTCCCTTCGGGAGTTAGTGGACCTGTCTCTCGGCGAGGAGGATGCCTCCCTGGAGGAACAGCTCAGCCAGGAGGCGGAGAGCTTCTTCAGGGTGCTGGAGGACAAAGAGATCCAGCTTACCCTCTCCGGCCCTTATGACGACCGCCCAGCCATCCTTTCGATACAACCGGGCGCTGGAGGCGTTGACTCCCAGGACTGGAGCCAGATGCTGCTGCGAATGTACCTGCGCTGGGCCGAGCGACACGGCTATCATACTCAGATGCTTGACCTCTCTGAGGGCGAAGAAGCGGGCATAAAGAGCGCCACGTTGGAGATTAATGGCCAGTCGGCCTATGGCTACCTCAAGACCGAAAAAGGAGTCCATCGGCTGGTGCGCCTGTCTCCCTTCAACAGCGATCATCTGCGCCACACCTCCTTTGCTCAGGTGGAAGTGCTGCCTGCAGCCGATGAAGAGGACGCCGAGGTGGAGATCCGTCCCGAAGACCTGAAGATAGACTTCTATCGTTCCAGCGGTCCCGGAGGTCAGAACGTTCAGAAGGTGGCGTCGGCGGTTCGGCTGACTCACCTACCCACGGGCTTAGTCGTTGCCTGCCAGACGGAACGCTCCCAGCACCAGAACCGGGAATACGCAACTACCATCCTGAAGGCCCGCCTCCTGCAGCTAAAGGTGAAGGAGAGGGCCAAGGAACTGGCCGATCTCAGGGGCGAACGGGTCTCCCCCGAGTGGGGCAACCAGATAAGGAGCTACGTGCTGCACCCCTACAAGCTGGTAAAGGACCATCGCAGCGAGTTCCAGGTCTCGGACGCCGAGGGGGTCTTGGACGGGGACATAGACGGCTTCCTCAAGGCGTACCTTCTGGCAACGGTTGGGGATCAAAAGTAACCCGCCATCCCCGCCTACTGGCGGGGGTTAGCCTATCTAGATAACCCTGATGCGATTTTTTTGGGAAGGTGTGGAGACCCATTTTTATGTTGTACTCCACCCCGATGTCGCATCGGGGCCCTCCCGACTTGTCCCGTTATCGGGACCTGTCGGGATATCGGGGAGAAGTATCTCTCTTAGTCTGCGTTGAGATGCTGTTGAGATGCTTCAGTCGCTCCTCTCCTTCAGCATGACCCCGATGTCACATCGGGGTGCAGTGGACTAAAAGAGTGGGAATGCGTTCTGGATGCTTGCGGTTGGAGGAACTAGGGGTTGCTGGCAAGAAACTTGCAGGCGAGGTGAGCTAAATTTCGACCCCTATTCAAGGTTGATAATGTGGCCAAGCTTTTCCTGTTTGGCCTTTAGATACTTCTCGTTCTCCCGGGTAACCTTCACCTGCATAGGGACTCGTTCCACCACCTCCAGGCCAAAGCCGTTGAGCCCTGCGATCTTCTGTGGGTTGTTGGTGAGCAGCCGCATCTTGCGCACCCCCAGGTCCACCAGAATCTGTGCGCCAATGCCGTAGTTGCGCAGGTCCGGCTCAAAGCCCAGCTTCTCGTTGGCCTCAACAGTGTCCAGGCCGTCATCCTGCAGATGGTAGGACCGGATCTTGTTATGGAGGCCAATGCCTCGACCCTCCTGGCGCATATACAGAAAAACCCCCTTGCCTTCGGAGGAGATGGTCCTCAGGGCCTGCTCCACCTGCTGGCCGCAGTCGCAGCGCAGGCTTCCAAAGATGTCGCCGGTGAAACATTGGCTGTGTACACGAACCAGGATGGACTCATCGGGCTCCCACTCTCCCAGGACCAGGGCCATATGCTGGTCCTGGTCAAAGCTGCTCTTGTAGCCGGAGACTATGAAGTTCCCATACCTGGTGGGAAGTCTGGCCTCTCCAACCTTCTGCACCAACTTCTCCGTTCGCCTTCGATAGGCTATGAGCTGAGCAATGGAGATGACGTTTATGCCGTGCTCCTGGGAGAAGGCCTCCAGGTCTGGCATACGGGCCATGGTGCCATCCTGGTTCATGATCTCACATATAACTGTGGCTGGTTTGAGCTTCGCCATCCTAGCCAGGTCCACACTGGCTTCTGTGTGGCCGGCTCGAACCAGCACGCCACCCTCGCGGTACCTCAGGGGAAAGGTATGACCGGGCTGAGCAAAGTCCTTGGGTTTGGTGTTGGGGTCAATGACCGCTTTTATGGTCGCTGCCCTATCGGAAGCCGATATGCCCGTGGTGGTGCCCGTTAGGTAGTCTATGGACATGGTGAAGGCGGTGCCGTGCATGGCCGTTTCATGCGCCTGAGCCATCATGGGAATATTTAGACGCTCCAGGTACTCTACAGTGACGGGCATACAGAGGAGCCCCCTGGCGTACTTGGTCATGAAGTTGATGGCTTCGGGGGTTACTGCCTCGACGGCTATCGACAGGTCCCCTTCGTTCTCGCGCTTGGCGTCATCGACGATGACGAGGAATTTCCCTTGTCTAAAATCCTCGATCGCCTCTTCTATGGTTGCCAGAGCCATACCTTATCCTTAGCCTACAACGCCGGGAGCCTTTTATCGCTGGGAGGGCAGGAGGCTTTCGACGTACTTGGCCAGTATGTCCACCTCCAAGTTTACCAGGTTGCCTATCTGATGCTCCCTGATATTGGTATTTTCGAAGGTATATGGTATCACAGAGGTAGTGAAAGAGGAACTGAACGCCTTTACGACTGTCAGGCTGATGCCGTCCATGGCTATAAAACCCTTCTCAACGATGTAACGCATAAGTCCTTTGGGAGCGCGCACTCTGATGATCACGGCATCCCCTTCCGTGTAAGTCGAAGTTATCCTGCCAGTGGCGTCCACGTGTGCCTGTACGATGTGCCCTCCCAGCCGGGCGTTGGCCGCCAGGGCTCGCTCAAGGTTGACCATGCGTCCCTTCTCCAGGGTCCCCAGGTTAGTCCTGCGCAGGGTTTCCGGCACCACGTCCGCTTCAAAGCCACGGCGGTGTAGTACGACCACAGTGAGGCAAGCCCCGTTTACGGCAATGCTATCGCCCTGGGCCAGGTCCTCCAGGACCCGGCGCGCTCTTATGCGTAGCCTGCCTTCCTTGAGAGACTCTACCGTACCCACCTCTTCTACGATGCCGGTAAACAAATCAGCTCCTTGGTTCGGGGTATCCTTTGACCAGTAGATCGTCACCCACCTGGTCCACCTTAACGTTCCTTAGCTTAAGGGCCTCCGTCAGAAGTCCGACGCCGCGGCCTTCTACGGGTGAGGGGGCCTCCTTGCCTCCAATGATAACAGGGGCAACAAAGGCCAGCACCTTGTCAACAAGACCCTGGTCAAAGAGGGAGCCCAGCAGGGTCCCGCCTCCCTCTACCAGGAGGCGTACGACATCCCGGTGGCCCAACTCCTCCAGCAGTGACTCCAGGTCAACGTGGCCGTCCTTTTGGGGCAGCTTAAGCACCTCGGCTCCGCTGGCCTCCAGCCTGGCCACTGCCGATTTCTCAGCTTTGAAGGTTGCGATTACGGTCTTACCGAGCTCATGGAGTAGTTTGGAATCGGGGGGCGTGCGACCCTGGCTGTCCACCACCACCCTGAGGGGCTGACGGTCCATGAGCTTCCCGTCGTCGCCCCGGGCGGTAAGGCGAGGGTTGTCCCTGAGGACGGTGTTGACTCCTACCATGATGGCTTCGGAGGTCCTGCGCCACTCATGCACCAGGCTCCGGGCTGCCTCCCCGGTAATCCACTGAGAATGGCCGGTGCGGGTGGCGATCTTGCCGTCCAGGCTCATGGCGAACTTTGCCGTGACGAAAGGCAGCCCTACGTTGATATGCTTGGCGAAGGCTTCGTACAGCTCATTGGCCTCTTCCGCACCCTCCCCAAGGTGGACCGCGATACCCGCCTCTTTCAGCTCGGCGATGCCTCGACCGCTGACCTTGGGGTTAGGGTCCAGGGCAGCGATGTGTACCTCTTTGATTCCTAAGTCTACGATAGCCCTGGTACAAGGAGGTGTGCGACCGTGGGTGCAGCAGGGCTCTAAGGTGGCGTAGAGAGTAGCGTCCTTGGCTTCCTCACGCGCCTTCCTCAAGGCAACCACCTCGGCGTGGTCCTGCCCTGGTGGAAGGGTTGCGCCCTCGGCGATTACGCGTCCGTTTTTGACTACCACGGCGCCCACGGCGGGGTTGGGGCTGGTGGTGCCCAGCGCCTCCTGGGCTAGGGCCAAGGCACGCTTCATATAGTCCATGATGGGTTTATTGGTTCTGGGAAAAGTTTTCGTAGTAACGGCTGGCCGTAGGCTCCGTCTGGCCCTGGTATTTGCTGCCCAGGGAACTGGAGCCGTAGAGCCGCTCCGCTGGAGTGGTTAGACGAAGGAAGGAGATTTGGCCAATCTTCATCCCTTGATACAGGGTTATGGGCAGACGTGCTATGTTAGCCAGCTCTAGGGTAAGGTGGCCTTTCCAACCCGGGTCCACGTAGCCCGCGGTGGAGTGGATGACCAGGCCTATCCGCCCCAGGGAGCTCTTGCCCTCCAGGCGAGCCACCAGGTCATCTGGGACCTCTATATGTTCCGTGGTGCTGGCCAGCACGAACTCTCCGGGGTGGAGGGTGAAGGCCTCGTCACCCTCAATTTCCACCAACTCTGTAAGGTCGTCCGTTTGCTTTTTTACGTCGATGTAGGGTCTGCGGGTATTGCGAAACACCAGGAGCCGGTAGTCAAGGTGCAGGTCCACGCTGGCGGGCTGGATGTCCTGTGGGTCCAGGGGCTCTATCACGATGCGCCCCTTGGCCAACTCCTCTTTTATAGTGCGGTCGCTAAGAACCATATTCTCTCCTTGTGATCCAAGCGATTGTATCAGCACCGTTTAAGCTCTACAACACAGGTTACCCATTTGGCAAAAAGAGAGAGGTCCCCGACCGCGGGGGTAGTGGTCAGGGACCCTCTCCAGGAGGTACGCCGAAGATCTTTTACTCTATGGCGAAGACGGCCTGGACCGTCACCGACACGTCCAGCTCGCCGGTCCTTACGGGTGTTGGCGCTATAGCAAGGTCTAAGGAGGCGAAGGCAGCTTCAGATCGGACCACCGGGACAGCGCCACCAACCTGGGAGATCTGGACTAGCTTTCCAAGTCCCACGCCAGTAAGTCGGGCAAACTGCTCCGCCTGGGCCATGGCGGCCTTAACGGCGGCCTCCCGGGCCTGCACGGACAGCTCGGAGGTGTCCTCGATGGTGAAGGTGATGCCGTTGATCTGGACTGGATTTCCACCCACCTCGACTACGTCGTCTATGATGGGGCCGATGTTATCCAGGTCCCTGATCTTGACGCTGAGCTGGTTGGTAACCTGGTATCCGATCAGAACCCGCTCCCGGTCCGGTCTAAAGTCGTACTGTGGGAAGATGTTGAAGAAGCGGGTCTGGGTGTCCTTCTCCTCTATGCCGTGCCCGTCAAGGACCCCCAGCATAGCGTTGAGGGAGACGTTGGCCCGCTCTAGGGCTTCCCTCACCGTGTCGGCGGTGACCTGAACGCCTAGATTGAGGATGGCCAGGTCCGGATCAGCAGTGACGGTGCCTGTCCCGGTCACGAAAATTCCCTGCTGGGAATTGACTTGGCTGGAAGTAACAAACGAAACTCCTAGCCCTTCAAAGTCAGTAAGACCGACCGAGTCGCCGGAAGGTTGGCCACCCAACAACCCTGAGGTCCCAGCGCCGTCGGCGGTTGCTATCTCATCCCCATTGCTCGTCGCACCTCGACCACAGGCGACGGTGAGGACCAGGATCGCCATGGCGGCCGATAGAATAATCAGCACCTTGGTTCGTGTCATTTCTTACCTCCAGCTTAGTAAATTGATCCTTTCACTATCTATGACGTTGGTGATGGTAAAAAGGTTCCCTGGCGGATTAGGGGGCTTTGACTCCGTAAATCTGCGATGGTAGCATCGGTGGCGACGGGACTGGATAGGAGAAGAGACCATGGCAAAGACCGTTGGCAGCGGCAAGTTCACTTACGAAGTCGACCAAGAATGGGCTAAGCTGCCCCAGGGCTGGGAGATGACTACGGCGGCGGTGGCTGGAGATTCCCAGGACCGTATTTACGCCTTTGACCGAGGGGACCATCCCGTTATGGTCTTCGACCGGGAGGGAAACTACCTCTACTCCTGGGGCGAGGGTCTCATCAAGATGGCCCACGCCATCTATATAGATGCCCAGGACAACGTCTGGCTGGTGGACAGCCACGGTGGCCAGGTGATGAAGTTCACACCCGAGGGCAAACCCCTCATGACCATAGGCGCCAGGGGTTATCGGTCCGACACGGGAGTGGACCCCAATGACTTTGGGTCCGACACGCACTCTCGGGTCTCTCATGCCGGTGGCCCCTTCAACATCCCCGCGGGAGTTGCGGTAGCGCCCTCGGGCGAGGTCTTTGTTGCCGACGGGTACGCCAATTGCCGGGTACACCGGTTCTCTCCCCAGGGTGACCTCATCATGTCCTGGGGAGGTCCGGGGAAGGAGCCGGGGCAGTTTAATCTGCCTCACGCTGTGTGGATAGACCGGCACGGCCGTGTCCTGGTAGCCGACCGGGAAAACGACCGGGTGCAGGTCTTTACTCAAGACGGGGAGAGTCTCTCCGTATGGCCCACCGAGCTCATTGGCCCGGCGGTGATATACATCGACGGCGACGACATCGCCTATGTGCCGGAGCATAACGCCGGGCTGTTTAGCATTCTCACCCTGGAGGGGGAGCGCCTGGCTCGGTGGGGCTCCGAGGTCAACCGCAGCTGCCACGGCGTTTGGGTGGACTCCCACGGCGACATCTATGTAGTCCAGCCGGGAGAATTCGGACGAAAACGACGGGTGGTCAAGTATCATCGGCGGGGCTAAGGTTTGCGCAACATCGCGATTGACTTTTACCTGGGTTGGTGCTAATTAAGAGGTGAGTTGACCTCGTTGCTGAAATTTCAGGAGGAGGGTTCTATGGCAAGGCAGTATTTTGGAGGGGAACTTCCCGATTACTACATCGTTGATTCAGACTCCCACATAGACGAGAGCAAGTGTGAGCTTTGGCGCCGATTCCCCCCTGAGCTTCAGCCCTTTGCGCCTCGTAAGTTTGTAGATGCCAACTGGAAGGATACCGGCGCCGAGGCCAGGGGCAGCGGCAAGGCGTCTACCAGGCAGTACGACGATATATGGGTGCTGGAGCACTCCAAGGTCTTTCCCAACTCGGACTTTCGCACCGGGCCTTACGGAAGACTGGCCACCTTTTCCCCCCACAGTGAGGACCAGTGGTATAACCGAGAGGGTGAACGGGACCCGAAGCTTCGTATGAAGGACCTGGACGAGGAAGGTTTTGACGTGACCTTCGTGTTCTGTGTGCTGCACCAGAACCTTCTCAATACCGTGGACAACCCCGAGGTAGCCTATCACTTCGCCAAAGGCTGGAACGACTGGATTACCGAGTGGACCGACGGCCACACCGATCGGATCCGAGGCACGGCCATATTGCCGTTACACGATATTGACCTGGCGGTGAAGGAGCTGCGCCGGGCCGCGGACCTGGGATTGGGCGGTGCCTATATCCCTTGTCAGTTTAAAGGGGAGTGGACCTATACGGAGAAGTACTGGCCCGTGCTGGAGGAGTGTCAGCGGCTGGGTATGCCCGTATCCATCCACCAGCAGCTTCACGAGTCGGTGGGGATGCGGCGGCTGGAAAACGAGTTTCTCAAGCACCTCTTCATGGGTATCGATGCCCCCTTCTCGGTGGTGGGCTTCATCGCCAGCGGGGTCTTGGACCGGTTTCCAGACCTCAAGATTGCCTGGATTGAGCAGGGATGCGGCTGGCTTCCCTTCTACCTGGACCGGCTGGAGGAGCACTACGAGATCATGCCCAACTTTGTGCCGGAGCCTCGTAAGGAGAACCCGCAAGACTACTTTGGGGACCAGCTCTTCATCTGCTTTGAGCCCGAGGAGTCGGACTATCTGCCCTTCCTGGAGAAAAAGGTGGGTCCAGACGGTATCATCATAGGGTCCGACTACTCCCACTTCGACTGCCTTTCGCCCGTTTCTGTCCAGAGGGTGCTAGACCACTCTGAGCTAAGTGACGAGAGCAAGAGGAAATTCCTCTCGGACAATCCCATTCGCTTCTGGAACCTGGACCCTGTAACCCATAAGAGGAGGGTGCCAGCGGAGGCCAGCCGCGCCAGCTAGCCGGATATAGTCCACTTGTTGATGGGTTATCATGATGGCCGCTGGAACAGAGGCTCCAGCGGCCACGTTTTTCTAGGAGGGGAGCCATGCCAACAGAATCTAATGCACCGCCGGAACGAGAAGGGGCCGCAGTAGTTCTCAATCTTGACGACCCCGGTGACTTACGGCTCGTCAGTGGTAAGCTCAAGTGGGCCCCGGGGCTGATACCCGGCGCCGAAAATGAGGGCCTGGTGGCTGGCAAATTCATCGAGGCGCCACCGCGGTTGGCTGACTTCGACGACTCGACTTGGGAGACTCCCAGGAACATCCGTGAGGTTGTTGGGACCGGAACCACTTTTGCCTGGTATCGCTTCACCATAACCTTGCCCGAAAAGGTCGGGAGCTTGGACGTGAAGGGGGCCCAGGTCTGGTTTACGACCTGCGCCGACGACTACGGCGAGGTGTGGGTGGACTGCCCTCCCTTTACGCCTGACTTCAGGGCCGCCCAGGCCATCGCTCAGAACAAGCTGTCGCCGACGGCGGGCTACAACGCCGAGAACCGTATACTCATCGCCAGGGAAGCTGAGCCCGGGAGACGCCACGTCATCGCCTGCCTGGCCATCAACGCACCCATCGCTAACCCCCTGGGTGGTGTGTTCCTCCGTTACGCTAGGTTGGAGATATGCCAGGGCCTGGCTAAGGTACCCATTTAGCGTACGCGACACCACGCGCCAGATTCGTTGACACCATACTAAGGCGCTACTAGAATACGGCCACCGCACGCCATTATTGGTTGTGCACCAATATGACCGCCAAGGAGGAGCCATGGCCAGGACACTTCCCGCAGCAGCGGACGTTCGTCAGTACCACAAATCTTTGAGCAACTGGGGCCGTTGGGGCAAAGAGGACCAGCTAGGAGCCATGAACCTGATTACGCCAGAAAAACGGCTCAAGGCCGTTAGCCTGGTCAAGAAGGGAGTCACGGTGACCATGGCCCGACCCATTGTGGCCGAGCCCAGCGCCGATAGTCCGGTGCCTCCAACCCTCCACATGATCGAGAGCGGCGAGGGTTGGAATACCACTCCGGGCAAAAAGGACCAGGCCTCCCACAACGCCAGTGAGTACATCGGGTTTGTATTCCACGGCTATATCATGACGCACGTGGATGCCCTGTCCCACTGGTTCGACGGAGACAAGATGTACAACGGCCATCCCGCCGACGCCATTCGCACCCGGGGTGGCGCCACCATGGAGAGCATCGATCTGCTCAAAAATGGGGTGGTTACCAGGGGAGTCCTTTTCGACTTTCCCACCCTCAAAGGTGTGGACTATATGCAGGAGAGGGAGGCAATTTTTCCAGAGGACCTGGACGCCGCGGAGAAGAAGTTCAACGTGAAGGTAGAGGCGGGAGACCTTCTCCTTATCAGAACTGGAAACTGGGAACGGCGCAAAGCATTGGGACCCAGGAGTCCCAATGCCGAAGGCGGCGGCGCCTCCGGGCTTCATGCCGCGTGCCTGCCGTGGCTCAGAGAACGGGACATCGCCATGCTGGGGGGAGACCTGGCCCAGGACGTGATTCCCAGCGGCTACTCTGAGTTTTCTCTACCTGTGCACCAGGTGATTCTCACGGCCATGGGCTGCTGGATTCTGGACAACTGTAACTTTGAGGACCTGGCCCGCATGTGCAAGGAGGAGAACCGCTACGAGTTTCTGACCGTAGTGACTCCCCTGCGCATGGCCAACGGCACCGGGTCCCCGGTGAATCCCATCGCTATCTTTTAGTGATATCCAGCTTTAGAGGGTAAACCGAAAGTAGGAGGAAATGGCTAAGACGAAACCAACGTCGGATGAAATTAGAGGTTGGTTTACCTCCCTCAGCAACTGGGGCCGCTGGGGAAAGGAAGACCAGATGGGGACACTTAACCTAATCACCCCGGAGAAGCGTATGGGGGCCTTTGGCCTGGTCAAAAAGGGCCGAAGCGTAACGTTGTCGCGGCCCATCGTGGCGGAGAACTCCATAGACGCTCGCGTGCCGCCCCAGCAGTACACCATAGAGAGCGGGGAAGGTTGGGAGAGCACGCCTGAGAAGATGGAGACGACCAACAGGTCCGCCTCGGAGTACATAGGGATGGTGCCCCACGGGTTCGTCATTACGCATGTGGATAGCCTCTCCCACATATACCTGGGAAGCCAGATGTACAACGGCTGGCCCGCCCACAAAGTGCTGACGCGAGGTGGCGCCACGGTGGAGAGTATCGACCTGCTGAAGGACGGCGTGATAACCCGTGGAGTGTTGTTGGACATGCCCACCCTGAAGGGCGTGGACTACATGCAGCCGGGGGAAGCCCTCTATCCCGAGGACCTGGAGGCGGCGGAGCAGCGGTTTAACGTTAAGGTCCAGTCAGGGGATGCCCTTTTCATCAGGACCGGAAACTGGGAACGCCGTAACGCCTTGGGGCCTGAGAACCCTCACGAGGTGGGGTCCGCGGGTATGCAGGCCGCATGTCTACCGTGGATAAAGAGTAAAGACATCGCCGTGCTGGGCGGAGATATGGCCAGCGATGTGATACCCAGCGGCTATGAGGACATTCCCATGCCCATCCATCAGGTCATGGTTCCGGTGATGGGGTGCTGGCTAATAGATAACTGCAACTTTGAAGGCCTGGCTGCCGTGTGTAAGGAAGAAGGTCGGTACGAGTTCCTGGCAATAATAACTCCCTTACGGTTGGCTACTGCTACGGGGGCTCCAGCGAATCCCATAGCCGTGTTTTAGAGGGATACTTTAGCTGGTCGCCCTGCCAGGAGCGCGGCGCCACAGCCAGATGAGGCCTCCGGCGAGGACAAGGGTCAAGGCGGCTAGCATACCCTCGGCAATACGCCAGTAGGCGGATGTTCCACCCTCGGACTCTCCCAAGGGTTCGGCGCTTGTGATTGACGCCAGATCATCGATGGTGAGTTCTTGTTTGGCCTTCTCCTCTTCTGTGGTAGCGGGCGTCCCTGCCGCGATGGTGAGGTCAGTGGTTTCCCCTTCGCTCCCATCGGCCGCCTCAGCTTGGATCATGGAGCGGACTGACTCCGGTTCTCCCTCTTGGGGTGGCGAGGCTGTCGCGGTAGGCTCTCCAATAGACGTTGCGGCCTCAGGTGACGTGCCGCGGGGAGCTGTGCCCTCCGTGGTCAGCACTCCCGATAGGTCCGAGGACAAGATGACCAGAAAGGCCGCCAGCGCCGCCGAGGTTGCCAGCCCTGCGGCCCAGGTGGGGATACCCGTCCTCTGAGGCGCGGTAGCAGGCGCTTTGGCCAGCACAAAGGATCGGCGGGGCTTAACCAAAGGAGTTCTCTGAACAAGCTCTACCGTAGACCTCAAGGACTCAAAATCCTCTCGGCACTCGCCACAGGCCGACAGGTGCATCTCAACCTTGCGTCCGTCTTCGTCGGACAGGCGGTTGTCCAGGTACTCTGACAGGTTCTCCCGGGATACGTGACGCTTTCTAAATAGTCGTAGCATCTTCCTATCTTTCCTGACGGAATGAGGGGGGCAAAAGTTCCCTCTGGGTCCTGAGGTAGTCTCGTAGGGCGGCTCTGCCACGGCTGAGACGGGATTTCACCGTTCCCAAGGATGTGTCCATGGTCTGAGAGGCTTCCTCATAGCTGAAGCCCTCGATGTCAATAAGAACGATAGCAAGGCGCTGGTCTTCTGCCAGGGTCTCCAGTCCCTTATGTATGGCCTCCCTCAGCTCGGAGCTGAGGGTTTGGCTCTCGGGTGAGGCTGTGGAAGACGCGACAGGGTCTTCTGGATCCGAGGGTAGGGAATCAAGGGGTTGGCTGGGTCTCGATTTCTTGGCTCTCAGCATGTCTCGGCAGGTATTAGCTACGATTCGCATGAGCCAGGCAGCCAGGTTCTGTCCCCGGAAACCTTTGAAGGCGCGGAAAGCCGAAAGAAAGGCCTCCTGGGTAGCGTCCTCCGCAAGGGCCCAGTCACCTAACATGTAGCTGGCCAGGTTGTAGGCGCGGGTCTGGTGCTCCTCCACGGCACAGTTGAAGCAGTACTCCTGACCCGACTTGTCGAATACGGGCAAAAGGGAGTGGGTAATGCTGTGAGTCTGGGTCATAAACGCTTTTGGATTCGGTGCAGGCAGAGAGACCAAGGTATTATAATCCGGCTAATACCTAAATATTAAGGGTGTAACGGAGCTTTATTCATTGACCCCTGGATCAATCAGGGGTCTTCCGCCCCATTGTGGAGCATATTAGGTTACGTTTATATGAGCCATCACGATTTCGATTATCCCGACTCCTACGTCATCATCAACGGCCACCGAATGCACTATTTTCACTCGGGCACCGAGGAGGAACGCGCCGTTGTGATGCTCCACGGTAACTATTCGTCCAGCTACGGATACCGGCATTTCTTCCCCTACCTGGTTGGGGCGGGGTGGCGCTGCTTAGCGTTAGACAGTATTGGCTTTGGCGGGTCAGACAAACCGGACGACGTCGACACCCATACATTCGATTTCCATAGCGACAATTTGGAGATATTTATCAGAGAGATAGGTTTGAGGGATGTTGTGCTGGTGGGTCATGAGTGGGGAGGTCTTGTTGCCCTTGATTACACCATCAATCGCATGGATAACACCAGGGCTTTGGTGTTGATGAACTCCGGTGCCTTCCTTACCAACCGGCCTTCCAGGATTCGTGGGTTGCTGCATCGGTCAGTGTTGGGAGACGTGCTGGTGCGCCGCTTAAATTTGCCATTGAGGGACGGGTCTCTAAAGGGCAAAGTCTACTACAAGAATAACTTGGACCGGCAGGTAAAGGCCCACTACCGCAGCCCCTTTCCAAGCTATGCGTCCCGGGCGGGGATACTGGGCTTTCTACGCATGGCTCCCCAGGGCGACAACGAGTATATCTCTAAGCGTATAAAGACCATCCAAAACAATCTGCCCCAGCTACGGGTACCCACCCTGCTCGTTGGCTCCAAAGGGGACCCGGTTTTTGGCGAGGCCGAGGCCAAGGTTCTGCGGGCTCTTATTCCAAACGCGGAGCTTCGGGTACTGGATGACGGGGGTCACCTGCTTCAGGAGGACCGCCCCGACCTCCTTTCCAGCTGGATAGTTGATTTCCTGGGGCGCTTGGCTCCGGTCTAACGGGCGCCGTTAGGCGTCTGGCTTTGTCAGCATGTTATCATTGTAGACAGTGATTATCGTAGTCCGCCTAATTTTTGCGCAGACCTCTGCCACACTTTCTTCATGAGTTGCCCACTTGATTAGTCTCCTGAAAGAGTTCACTGAAGCCCTCATCATGGCGTTGATTGTCTTTCTTCTCCTTCAGGTCAGCGTTCAGAACTTCAGAGTTGAGGGTTCCAGCATGTCCCCCACCATTAAACCGGGGGAATACGTCACCGTGAACAAGTTGGGATACATTAAGGTGGACATGGCCCGTTTCTCCCGGCTCATACCATTCTGGGATGCCTCGGACAAGGGGGAGGTGCTCCCCTTTCAACCAGGCGGCCCCGACCGGGGCGATGTTGTAGTGTTCCGCTTTCCTCAAGACCCTAGCAGGAACTTTGTGAAGCGAATCATTGGGCTTCCCGGGGAGCAGATCTCCATAATACATGGCGCTACCTACATAGACGGCCAGCTCCTGGATGAGACTTACCTCAAGGTTAAGCCTCGTGACGAAAACCTAGAATTTGAGCCCCTGGGCGAGGACGAATACTTTGTTATGGGGGACAACCGGCCCTTCAGCAACGACTCACGCCATTGGGGGGAGAATTTTGCCGTACCCCTGGATAACATTATCGGTGGCAAGTGGCTCAACTATGAGCTTCCCTTTGACCTGGGCTTCGCCAACAAGGCCGACTAGTAGAATCACCCTTTGATTGCTGGCGTTGAAGGCGGCGTGGGGTTGAGGCGCTTGAGCTATCGGGCCATAATTGCTACAATGCGGGCCCGTCGCTCCCTTTAGGGGATGCTAGTACACCCGCGTCAAGGAGTAACTGAGTGTGGGGAAGATAAACGTTGCCATTATTGGAGTAGGGAACTGCGCGTCGTCCCTGGTCCAGGGAATCCACAAATACCGTGAGGTTCCCGAAAATGGGACTGTTCCCGGCCTCATGCACCCACGGATAGGCGGCTACGAGATCGGCGACATAAACTTCGTAGCTGCCTTCGATATTGATGCCAGCAAGGTAGGCAAAGACCTTTCCGAAGCCATCTTCACAGTGCCCAACAACACCATCAGATTTGCCGAGGTGCCAAAAACCGGGGTGGAGGTGGAGAGGGGCATGACCCACGACAGCGTGGGCAAGTACGTGGCGGACATCGTGAAAAAGGCCTCCGGCCCTACCGTAGACGTGGCCCAAATCCTCAAGGACCGGGAGTGCGACGTGGTGGTAAGCTACCTCCCCGTTGGAAGTGAGGATGCCACCAAGTGGTACGTGGAGCAGATTCTGAACGCGGGCTGTGGCTTTGTGAACTGCATTCCCGTATTCATCGCCCGAGAGGAATACTGGCAAAAACGCTTCAAGTCCCGGGGCCTTCCCGTAATCGGCGATGACATCAAGTCCCAGTTGGGGGCGACCATCACCCATCGAGTCCTGACGCGTCTGTTTCAGGATCGCGGCGTTACGATAGATAGGACCTACCAGTTGAACTTTGGGGGTAACACCGACTTCCTAAATATGCTGGAGCGGGAGCGACTTACCTCCAAGAAGATATCCAAGACCAACGCCGTTACCTCCCAGTTGGACTACGATATTGGAGCCGACAATATCCACATCGGCCCCAGTGACCACGTTCCGTGGCTGGACGATAGGAAGTGGTGCTATATACGAATGGAAGGCCATACCTTTGGCGGAGCGCCCATAAATCTTGAATTAAAGCTTGAGGTGTGGGACAGCCCCAACTCCGCCGGCGTGGTGGTGGACGCCATCCGTTGCTGCAAGCTGGCTATGGATAGGGGGGAGAGTGGATCCGTGGAGGGTCCCAGCGCCTACTTTATGAAATCGCCGCCGGTCCAGCACAGTGACGATGTGGCCCGGCAAATGGTGGAAGACTTCATTTCGGACGACTAGACCTGAGGATTTCAAGCTCAGTAGCTGTGTGAGGCCACCGGATGAAGATTGCTCTGGTGTCACCTTACGACTTCACCTGGCCCGGTGGGGTAACTGCCCATATCTCTCAGCTTGGCCATCAGCTAACGGCTATGGGGCACGAAGTAAAGGTCTTGGCCCCCTTCTCGCCTTCCAGGGCCAATGGCCATGACCAGAATTTCGTTCCCCTGGGCCGCACGATCCCCATACCTAGCGGCGGATCCATAGCTCGCATCTCCCTGTCCGCCTGGCTCTATCGCAAGGTGCGCGGTATTCTCCAGCGGGAAAACTTTGACGTGATTCACCTCCACGAACCTCTGGCTCCCTACCTGCCGTTGGCCGTACTCCAGTGCTCCAGTGCGGTGAATATCGGCACCTTCCACGCCTTCCACGGCAGCACCCGAATGTATCGCTGGAGCACCCCCGTGCTAAAGCACTGGTTCAAGCGACTGGACGGCCGCATTGCCGTCTCCCCCGCGGCCCTGAGTCACGTAGAGCCATTTTTCCCGGGAGAGTACCAAATCATCCCTAACGGCATTGACCTGGGGTTCTTTGGTGCTGAGGTTAACCCCATACCGGAGCTGATGGACGGCAAAGTTAACATCCTATTTGTGGGGCGGTTGGAGAAGCGTAAGGGGCTGCGGTACCTTCTGGACGCCTACGGTCGCCTAAAATGGGAGTACCCGGACAGTCGGTTGATTGTGGTGGGCCCGGGCAACCCCGACAAGTACTGCTACCGGATCCTGGCGGAGCGGAATTTACAGGATGTGGTCTTTACGGGCAGCGTGGACCATAGCCTGCTTCCCAGATACTACCGTACTGCCGACATCTTCTGCTCCCCCGCTATAGGCAAGGAGAGCTTTGGCATCGTGCTGTTGGAGGCTATGGCCGCCGCCAAGCCCATCGTTGCCTCTCGTATCGAAGGGTACTCTTATATCGCCAGCCACGGCCATCAGAGTCTGCTGGTCCCTCCCAGGGACGGGGAGGCCCTGGCTGATGCCCTGGCCATGCTGATCCAAAATCCGGACCTGCGTGCAAAGATGGGCGCCCAAGGCAGAGCTACGGTGCATTGCTACAGGTGGGAGGCCGTTGCTCAGCAGGTGGTGGACTTTTACCAAGCCACCATAGAGAGATCCAATGGCTCAAAGAGCCCGAGAACGGGCTAGGGCCCTTATACTTCGGTATGTAGAGGAGCCTGGCGCTCGGGCGCTCAATAGCCTGGGCCTAAGCCCCAACGCCGTCACCGTCATAGGGTTCCTCATAGTGGTGGTGAGTGCAGTCTTTGTCGGCCTGGGGCATCTCCAGATTGGGGGGATCATCTTTTTGGTGGGCGGGGCCGCTGACTTGTTTGATGGTGCTCTTGCCCGCCTGTCTCAGCGGGTTACCTCTTTCGGCGCGTTGCTGGATTCCCTGTTCGACCGTCTGGGCGAGGCGGCCCTTTACCTTGGCCTGGCAATCTACGGTCTGCGCATTGATCCGGACTCCCGGAACCTAACGGTGTACATGACCATCCTTATTCTGGCTCTGGCCAGCTCCCAGGGGGTCAGCTACCTCAGGGCGCGGGGGGAGTCTCTGGGAATAGATACCCGGGGCGGCATCATGACCCGGCCCGAGAGAGTGATCATCCTGTCGGCGGGGCTTCTGTTGGGGGAGGCTACCGTGCCCCTTGCCATGGGGTTCATCGCCTTCTTCTCCATTTGGACCATGCTTACGAGGCTTATACATCTCTGGCGCCGTCTTGGGACTGGCTAAGGTCTACCCCCTGATGTAAACTATCGGTACCTAAGACTAGGCGAGGATTTGATGGCGCTGATCTCGGAGCAAGACAAGGCCGACCTAAAGCGAAGGTTTCGCAAGGAGCTGAAGAAGGACGTAACCATCAACTTCTTCACCACCACCCCTTCACCTCTTACCCTTCCCGGAAGGGACTGTCCTACCTGCCCTCAGACCCAGGAGCTTCTGGAAGACCTGACCTCCCTTTCCCCCAAACTTCACCTGGAGAGGTATGATTTTTTCTCTCAAACCAAGGAGCGGGACGACTATGGGGTGGAGCGGATTCCCGCTATCGTTATGGAGGCGGATGGCAGTTCTAGGCTGAAGTACTACGGTATCCCGGCGGGCTACGAATTCGCCACCCTCCTTGAGGGCATTATCACCCTGTCACGGAGTGTCAGCCCTTTGGCGCTGGAGACCCGTAAGAAGCTTCGTAAGGTGAACCAGCCGGTCCATATCCAGGTTTTCGTGACCCCTTCTTGACAGTACTGTCCCGTGCTGGCCAGGTTGGCCCACGCAATGGCCCTGGAAAACAAGCTAATAAGCGCCGACGTGGTGGAGGTGCAGGAATTTCCCAATTTGGCCCGTCTTTACAACGTGTCTGGGGTGCCAAAAACGGTCATAAACGACGTGGTCCAGTTTGTGGGCTCCTTGCCGGAGGATCAGTTCCTGGAGAAGCTTATGCAAGTGGGCTATAGAGAACCGGAACCCGCCGAGGACGGGGCTTAGGTACGCCTTGGCCAGGGAACTGAAGGGAGAAGCTAACGGCCAGGGACTTAAAATCGCTGTTGTGGTGTCCAGGTTCAACGAGGCGGTTACCCGCAAGCTTCTCGACGGCGCCCTAGAGGGTTTACGGTCCTGCAAAACCGATGAGGGTGACATCACCATTGCATGGGTCCCAGGCTCCCTGGAGCTTGGCCTGACAGCCAAGACCCTTGCGGAATCCCGGAAGTACGCCGCCATCGTCTGCCTGGGGGCGGTCATCAAAGGTGAAACAAGCCACTACGATATCGTTGCCACCCAGGGAACGGCCGCCCTATCCAGGGCAGCCCTGGATACCGGAGTGCCCATCGCCATGGGTGTGCTGACCACCGAGAGCGTGGAGCAGGCAATGGACAGAGCCGGGGGCAAGGTAGGCAATAAGGGCTACGATGCCGCCCTGGCAGCCTTAGAGATGGCTAATCTGATGCGACTCATCAAGGAGCTTTAAGGGGACTCGTCACTATGTCTCTGAGGGACAAGCTACAAACCGACCTGCACCAGGCCATGCGAAATAGGGACCGGACCAGGGTTTCTGTGCTGCGTATGCTCAGGAGCGGCATCGGCTATGAGGAGATAGAGAAGAAAGGGAACTTGGACGACTCTAGCATTGTTGATCTGATCTCTCGGCAGGTGCGCCAGTGCCGTGAGAGCATCGGTATGTACCGTCAGGGTAACCGGCAGGACCTGGTGGACAAGGAGGAGGCAGAGCTGGCTATACTCCGGGAGTATATGCCGACGCAGCTTAGTCAGGAAGAGCTAGCCGACCTGGCAAAAGGGGTAATTGAGGAGGTGGGGGCCACTGGCCCTACGGATAAGGGGAAGGTTATGGGACGTCTGATGCCTCAGTTGCGGGGCAAGGCCGAAGGCTCGATGGTCAACGAGGTGGTTACCAGGCTCCTGGCCGAGTTGGAGGGCTAGCTGCTGAAGATCTGTTCATGGTGAGCCTGGCCTTCGACAAGCTCAGGCTGAGCGGGGAAATCATCCGCTTATGGTGAGCCTGTCCTGTGCCGTTATCGGCATCGAACTATGATGGGAAATTAAAACTGTTCACCCTTCGACAAGCTTAGGGTGAGCGGGGATAATTTCAAAAAGACGGCAGGCAGTCTTCTCTATTAGGGGAAAGAGATGCGTTTTGGCATAGTTGTCTTTCCTGGCACGTGGAGCGATGGCGATTGCTATCACTCGCTAAAAGACGTTCTGGGTCAGGAGGCAGAATACCTGTGGCACAAGGACCAGGACCTGTCGTCCTTGGACTGCATCGTTTTGCCCGGCGGCTTCTCCTACGGTGACTACCTGCGGGCTGGCGCCATTGCCCGCTTCTCTCCCGTCATGTCAGCCGTGGAGCGTTTCGCCGTCGCGGGAGGACTGGTAATCGGCATCTGCAACGGGTTCCAGGTGCTGTGTGAATCTGGCCTTTTGCCCGGCGTGCTGATGCGGAACGTCCACCTCCAGTTTCGCTGCCAGTGGGCCCACGTAAGGGTAGAGCGCTCCGGTATCCCATTCACATCTAGCTGCAAAGTTGGGCAGGTGTTGCGCATACCCATCTCCCATGGTGAGGGAAACTACTACGCTGACGACGCCACCATAGACGATTTAGAATCCAACGGACGCGTGGTGCTTCGCTACTGCACCCCACAGGGTGAAGCCACCTCTCAGTCTAACCCCAACGGGTCTTTGAGGAACATAGCGGGCATCGTAAACCGGGAGGGGAATGTCCTGGGCATGATGCCCCATCCCGAGCGTTGCTGTGAGGAGATCATGGGCGGCACCGACGGACGCTACGTCTTCGGATCAATTATCGGAAGTTTGGTGAGCAGGTAGATGGCCCTAGCCATACTCTTTGGCTTCCTAGCGGCCCTGGGATTTGGCTCCGGCGCCATTTTTGCCAGGTTGGGACTGCAACGGTTGTCCCCCAAGGTGGGCGTCTTTGTGTCCGTTTGCACCAGCTTTCTCTTTACCTCAGTGCTGGTCCTGTTGTTTCACACGGCTGATGTGCTGTCCCTGACTCCAATAGCCTTCCTCTGGTTCTTCTTTTTTGCCCTGATAACCTTTCCCCTGGCCAGGCTGTTCAACTACTCCGCCATAAATCTGGCTGGCGCATCCCGGTCCACGCCAATGCTGGCGGTAAGTCCCGTCTTTGCCACCGTAATAGCCATGATAACCCTTGGAGAGAGACCCAATCTTCTCATCGGTCTGGGCATCCTGGTTACGGCCTGGCGCTCATGGCCGCGGCGTTATATGGCGCCAGCAGCGTTATCGCCAAAAAGGCCATGGAGGATAACGACATCCCACCCGTGGTTTTTACCGCCTTCTCCCTGCTGTTCGGTGCCGTGATGGTCTTTCTCCTGGCCCATCGTGACATTAGGCCCAATGTCCATGTTCCACGTCGGTATTTTGGCTTCATGATGGCTGCGGGCGTCGTTTCCGGTTCAGCGATAACATTTCTTACACTGGCCGTTAACCGAGCTCCTGTGGCCGTAGTTACCCCCCTTGCATCGCTGAATCCTTTGGTCACCCTTACCCTGGCTCACCTGTTCCTTCAGCGGCTGGAGCGCGTTACCGCCAGGGTGGTGGGAGGTACTGCTATGGCGGTCGTTGGGGTGGTGTTGGTTGTGGTAGGGAGCACTCAGCTATGAGCCCCGTGTCCAAAGAAGTCCTGGATGAGATAGCCCTGACCGAGGAGGAGTACGAGCTTATCGTAGACCTCCTGGGCCGGGAGCCCAACTCCCTGGAGTTGGGAATGTTTGGTGCTCTGTGGAGCGAGCACTGCGGGTACAAACACTCCAAACCCCTGCTGCGGCTCCTTCCGTCCCAAAGTCCCCGGGTCCTCCTACCGCCGGGTCAGGAGAACGCTGGGGCGGTGGACATAGGTGATGGGCTGGCCGTAGTGTTCAAGATAGAATCCCACAACCACCCCTCGGCCATAGAGCCCTTCCAGGGGGCAGCCACCGGTGTTGGGGGCATTGTGCGGGATATTCTGGCCATGGGAGCCAGGCCCATTGCGCTGCTCAACTCCCTTCGCTTTGGCCCCCTTGATGATTCGAGGAATCGCCATCTCTTCAACGGTGTGGTGGGCGGTATCTCCTGGTACGGCAACTGTATAGGCGTCCCCGACGTGGGCGGCGAGATCGCATTCTCCAAAAGCTATTCGGGCAACCCCCTGGTAAACGCCCTGTGCGTGGGCCTGGTGGAGAAGGACAAGCTGACCAGGGCCACGGTGGGAGCCGAGGGCAACTTACTGCTGTTGGCGGGCTCTGGGACGGGCCGCGACGGGATCCACGGCGCCTCTGGACTGGCGTCTCGCACCTTTGAGGTGGACCAGGAGATGAGGCCCGCGGTGCAGGTAGGGAACCCCTTTCTGGAGAAAGTCCTCATTGAGGCCTGCCTGGAGGCCGCCAGCACCAAGGGGTTGGTGGGTATTCAGGACCTGGGGGCCGCCGGGCTCACCAGCTCAACGGTGGAGGCTGCCGACCGTGGTGGAAGCGGAATCCGCATCGACGTTTCCAAGGTACACAGGCGTGAGGGTGGCATGAACCCTTACGAGGTCATGTTGTCCGAGTCCCAGGAGCGGATGCTGCTGGTGACCAGCCCCGAAGGTAAAGGGGAACTTGTCAGGGTGCTGGAGAAGTGGGACCTGCCCTGGGTTGAGATGGGCTGGGTTGAAAAAGGAAACCGGGCGCGTATCTTTGATGGGGAGAAACCGGCGGCAGACCTGCCGGTGAAGGCCCTCACAGAGCCCGAGCTCTATCGCCTTAAGGGGTCTATGTCTGAGGAGGCCAAGAAGGCTCGCAGCTTCCCGCTGTCGCAGGTGCCTTTGCCCGATAATACTCCAGAGGAAGTGCTGTTGACCCTGCTCAAGTCCCCAAACATCGCCAGCAAGGAGTACGTTTACCGCCAATACGACAACCAGGTCCAGACCAACACCGTCCTGGTTCCAGGCGCCGCCGACGCCGCCCTGCTGCGCATTAAGGGCACCAAGAAAGGCATTGCCATCTCCACCGATGGTAATGGCCGCTACTGTTACCTGGACCCCTACCGGGGCGGTGCCATCGCCGTGGCCGAGGCCTGCCGCAACGTTTCCTGCGTTGGGGCCAGTCCCATAGCCCTCACAGACTGTCTTAATTTTGGCGACCCGGAACGTCCCGAAATCTACTATCAGCTGGAGTGGTGCATCAGAGGCATCGCCAGGGCCTGCCGTGCCCTGAACGTGCCGGTGGTCAGCGGCAACGTGAGCCTGTACAACGAGACCCGCGGAGAGGCGGTGTATCCCACCCCCGTGATAGGTGCCCTGGGGCTGACGGAAGACGTGCAGAAACACGCCACCGCTGGTTTCAAGAATGAAGGAGACCTGGTGATCCTGCTGGGAGCCTCCGGCGTGGAGGGCAGGGTTAGCCATCTGGCGGGCAGCGAGTACCTGGAGGTGTACCATGATCTGGTGGTGGGTCGGCCCGCCATAGATCTGGAGCTGGAGGGTAAGGTCCAGTCCCTCTGCCGCCGTGTTATTACCGAGGGTGTCATAAGCTCGGCCCACGACTGCTCCGACGGTGGTCTGGCCGTTGCCCTTGCTGAGGCCTGTATATCTGGTGGGCTGGGGTTCAAAGGAAACTTCAGCATCCGAGGCCGGTGGGATGCCGCCCTCTTTGGTGAGGCCCAGTCGCGTATTGTAGTCTCGCTGCCACCGGGTCGTCTGGCCGATCTTGAACGGCTGGCCGGGGAGTTGGTGGTTCCCGTAGCCGTCTTAGGGATCGTAGAAGGAGAAAGAATTCGGATTGGTGACATGGTGGACTCGCCCCTATCTGATATTGACCAAGTCTGGCGCAACGGCCTGGAAGAGGCCCTTACCCAGGAGCCTAGATGAACTGTCTCACCTGTGGCACGGAAAACCCCGCCGGCGCGCAGTTTTGCCAGAGCTGCGGCGTTCCACTGGCCACACCGCCAAGCCTACAGTGCTCCCAGTGCAATACGTCCAACCCTCCAGAGGCGGCCTTTTGCTCCAACTGCGGGAATCCCCTGGCGCCTTCCCAACGCCCGTCTGAAGCTGGGGCTGTAAGGCAGGAACCTGCCGTCGAGTACATGGGCTTCTGGATTCGGTTCCTGGCCATGATAGTAGATGGTGTTATCGTATTTATAATAACGATAGTGCTTTCGCTTGCCTTCCCCTATGTAGGGATCATAGGCGGCTGGGTCTACCACACCCTTTTCATCGGCCTCAGGGGTCAGACTCCCGGAAAGATGGCCCTGGGTATAAAGGTGATAAATGAGCGGGGCGAGGTGCCTGGGTTGGGTTATGCTGCGCTGAGAGAGATACCCGGGAAAATAATATCGGGGATTGTTATTTTACTGGGCTTTATATGGGCAGCTTTTGACAGTAGAAAGCAGGCCTGGCACGATAAAATAGCCAGGACCTACGTAGTCAGGGCGCGGTAGGAACCCTCACCCCTAGCTGGATGAGCCTTCGGGAGGCTGGTCCTCCGGCGCCACTCCCCGGAACCGGTTTAGGGCGGTCTCCAGGTTCTCGTGGAACCGTCTTGGGTCCCAGGGATGCAGGGAAACGGCCTTGTCGGTACTACGGTGAATCCTGATCTCCGCTCCCAGGGCGTGCCTTTTAACCTCAACGTCGGAAATATCATCAAAAGGGATGATACGCTGTCGGGGCTTTCCGTAGGTTATTACAAGCTCTTTCTCAAATATATTATAGCGTCGAGGGGCCATGAACCAGTGGACCGCTGCCAGGATCACGCCCGTAGGAAAGAATACGGCAAAGCTGGCTGGATCGGGGTCTCCCGGCACCAATAGGAAGAAGGACAAAATAGCCATGATCCATCCCATATAGCCAATACCGCGGGTTAGAAAGTTGGTGCGGTGGGGCTCGCTATGTAGGGGAAAGGGATCGTCCATGTCGGTATTCTAGCACAGGGATGTAGAGAAGCTAACGTGTGAATACATCTCCAATGCCCTTCTCGATGCTATGACACCTTCAACTATTTAGGATACAATTCTTGCTTAACATATTACAGGAGCGTAGCCACAGATGACCGAGAGCAGGAAGTATATCTACCGTTTCAGCGAGGGCAACGCCCAAATGCGCAACCTGTTGGGGGGCAAAGGAGCTAACCTGTCTGAAATGGTGGGTTTAGGATTACCGGTGCCCCCGGGGTTTATAATCACTACCGATGTCTCGCTGGAATACTACAAGATTGGCAAGAAGATGCCCGATGGCCTGTGGGAAGACATCCAGGCCCACATGCATGAGCTTGAGGCTAACGTGGGACGCAAATTGGGCGATGCAAACAACCCTCTGCTGGTATCGGTACGCTCCGGTTCCAGGTTCTCCATGCCCGGTATGATGGACACCATTCTCAACCTTGGCGTAAACGACCAGGTGGTGGAGGGTCTTGCCAGGCAAATGAACGACCGTCGGCCCGCTTTCGATGCCTATCGCCGGTTCCTCCAGATTTTCGGCGATGTAGCCATGGGGGTCCCCTCCTCCGTCTTCGAAGAAATTTTGGAGGAGTGTAAGAGAAAAGCCGGAGTGCAGCTAGACCACGAGCTAAGCGTTGACCAACTTGTACCCCTGGTCGATGATTTTAAAAAGGCCATCCTTCAGCACGTCGGAGGGGAAGTTCCCAGCGATCCCTGGGAGCAGCTGAGGCAGGCGGTGCTGGCTGTATTTGAAAGCTGGAACAATCCCCGTGCCACCGAATATCGAAACTACCGTGGCATTCCCCACGACCTGGGTACGGCAGTTAACATAATGGTCATGGTCTTCGGCAATACAGGTAATGACAGCGGTACGGGGGTCCTTTTTACTCGGAATCCAGCCACCGGCGAGCGCCATATTTACGGTGAGTACCTGGCCAACGCTCAGGGAGAGGATGTGGTGGCGGGGGTTCGCACCCCAGAGCACGTATCTCAGATGGCGTCCATCCACCCGCAGATTTACCAGCAACTGACCGGCCTAGCCCAGCAGTTGGAGACACATTATCGAGACGTTCAGGACGTTGAGTTTACCGTTGAACGGGGCCGATTGTACCTTTTACAGACTAGAAGCGCCCAACGAACCGCCGCCGCGGCGGTACGGGCGGCGGTGGACATGACTGAAGAGAAGTTAATAACCAAAGATGAAGCCATCCAAAGGGTGGACCCTGAGGAGATGAGCCGGCTCTTGGTGCCTCGGTTTGACGAGCAGGGCCGGGCCGACGCCGTCTCCCAGGGGGCTCTCCTTGCGAGGGGGACCCCCGCTTCTCCTGGTGCGGCTACGGGCCATGTATATTTTGATGCCACCGAGGCCGCCGAGGCAGGAAAGTCGGGAGAGAGCGTAATCCTGGTTCGCTCTGAGACCAACCCCAATGACATCAACGGCATCCTTCAGTCGGTGGGTATCCTCACCAGCCGTGGAGGCACCACCAGCCATGCCGCCGTGGTGACCCGAGGCCTGGGCAAGGTTTGCATAGTTGGTACCGAGGAGATCAGCTTCAGCCGTGGGGGAGCGTCCTTTGAGGCCCGGGGCCAGGTTGTTCACCAAGGGGATGAGATCAGCATAGACGGCACCACCGGTGAGGTGTTTCTTGGCAGGATTCCCACGGTAAGCCCCGACCTGGATGAGATGGAGGAGGCCAACCGTCTCCTCTCCTGGGCCGACGAGCGGAGACGATTGGGAATAATGGCCAACGCCGATACGGAGGCCGATGCCAAGCGAGCCCTCTCCCTTGGAGCGGAGGGCATTGGGCTCTGCCGCACTGAGCACATGTTCCTGGGGCCGGAGCGGGTGTCCGTGGTCCAGCAGGTCCTCCTCAACGCCGCCGAGGCCGAGCGGTGGGAGAAGGACCACCCGGAGACGGACCTGTCTGTAATGGGCGACGTGCTGTCGGAAGACGTGCCGCCGGTGGTCCACACCTACTACCGGGCTCTGAATCACCTAGAAGGTCTGCAATTAAAGGACTTCAGGGACATCCTGGGCGTTATGGGGGACCGGCCCGTCATCATCCGCTTATTGGACGCCCCTCTCCACGAGTTCCTGCCCCGCTACGAGGAGCTGGTAAGTGAGATAGCGGAGCTCAGGGCCAGCAACGGTTCTTCAGACGCTCTAGCGGAAAAGGAGCGGCTCCTTGACCTTCTGGAGAAGTCCCGGGAGGCCAACCCAATGCTGGGGCATCGTGGGTGCCGACTGGGGATTACCTTTCCCTCGATATATCGAATGCAGGTTAAGGCCATCATGTCCGCCTGCTGCGACCTGATAGAGCAGGGCCGCTCGGTGCAGCCGGAAATAATGGTTCCCCTAACCTCTCACGTCAACGAGATGAGCCTCCTGAGGCGGCGACTTACCAAAGTTGCCGATGAGGTGCAGTCAGAACGGGGCATCAAGGTCTCCTACAAGTTTGGCACGATGATCGAGGTTCCCCGGGCCGCCCTGACCGCTGGCGAGATTGCCGTTGAGTCGGACTTCTTTAGCTTTGGCACCAACGACCTCACTCAGACCACCTACGGCTACAGCCGCGACGATGCCGAGGGCAAGTTCCTTCGGGCTTACATCGAAGATGGCATTCTGCCAAATGACCCCTTTGTTACCATCGACGCCGACGGCGTGGGGGAGCTGATCCGTCTTGGCACCGAGAGGGGCCGTCAGGCTAAGCCCGGCCTGGAGGTAGGGATCTGCGGTGAGCACGGGGGAGACCCGGCCAGTATAGACTTTTGCCACAGGATGGGGCTGGACTACGTTAGCTCATCCCCCTTTAGGGTGCCCATAGCCCGGTTGGCTGCCGCACAAGCGGCGTTGAGGGACAGCGCCTAACCCTCCGCCGAGGGGATTCCCAACTAGTGGTGGACCAGTCGTCCCTGGTCTTCCTCAGCCATCTGGTCTAGCTTGCAGCGGGATGGGTGCCTGGGTTGCGCCGACTTAGCGTGGGGCCTTTTGCCGCGCTTCTGCTTTCGCATCTCCTCTTCCACCATTGTAAAGTCAAACTTGGAGATGAGGTGCAGGCTGCCCTGGAAGGCCAGGTACCATAGCTCGGGGGTCCAGCGGCGGGTGAAGTCCATTCTGGAGGCGATCTGGTAGGCGTCGATATACTGGGACCTGTTCAGCACAATGTCCGGCTTGGTTCCTATTCTGTAAGGGAAGTCGCTACTGCCTTCAGTTTTCCAGATAGGGGCGTGGTCCTCTACCATGGGTGAGGTTACCGTCGCCGTAGCGCCGAAGCAGCGCTCCTGAGAGATATAGAGGAGAACCCGGTCGCCCGGAGTCATCCTCTGTACCTTACGACGGTGCTGGGCCACCAGACCCACCATGTCAAAATTTCTCTCTCGTGCTATTTGAAAATTGTCGGGGCTTTTAATAACCAACCAGAAGCTTTTGGCCATAGTGACACCGAAAACTCATTTACTAGGGTCGATCGTCCCCTTCATTATCCCATAATCTTGTCCAAGGTGTTAATACTCAAAGGAGTTAAGGGCATCATCTTTCCGACCTTGGCGGTATGTTTATAGCTGAAACCAGTGCCGTATTGAGCCCTTGGTGCACTACCAGGTCTTCACATCTGTACGGGCGCAAGCCGAGCTTGTGTTACAATCGGATATTCGTAGCCAGGTGTGCTTAGGGTGTAGGAAAGGTTTTTAAATCAACACAAGTCCCCTCCAGAAGAACTTGAGTCCAAGAAATTAGGGAATAGGGTGAATCTGACTAACCGAAAGGGATTGCTAGCCGAACTGTTGGGCCAACGTATCCTGGTGGCCGGCAATGCTAATGGCACCAGGATACAGGCTCTGGACCTTTCGTCCTCTGACTTCGGAGGGCCGGAATACGAGGGCTGCAACGAGTATCTGAACGTCATCCGGCCTGAGGTTGTAAAGGAGATACACCGCTCCTACCTGGAGGTGGGTGCGGACATTATTCTGACCAACTCCTTTGGCAGCACCCCACTGGTGCTGGGAGAGTACGGTCTAGCTCACCGCGCCAAAGAGATCAGCGCTGCCGCGGCCCGCAACGCTCGCGAGGTGGTTGAGGAGTTTTCCACAAAGGAGCACCCTCGCTTCGTCGCCGGCTCCATGGGTCCCACAACCCGGTCCATATCCGTTACCGGCGGAGTCACCTGGGACGAGCTGGCGGACCACTACTATGTCCAGGCCGCCGGGCTAATAGAGGGGGGCGCAGACTTCCTTCTGGTGGAGACCTCCCAAGACACGCTGAACGTAAAGGCGGCCCTCACCGCTATCGAGCGTCTGGGGCAGGAGCTAGAGGTGGACATCCCCGTTGCGGTCCAGTGCACCATTGAGAGCATGGGCACGACCCTGGGGGGACAGGACATTGAAGCCTTCTACACCTCCGTAGCCCACCGAGACCTCCTGTGGATTGGGATGAACTGCTCCACGGGGCCGGAGTTTATGCGGGACCACGTGCGTACCATGGCGCGGATCTCCCGGTTTCCGGTGTCGGTCATACCTAACGCCGGTCTCCCGGACGAGGATGGCAATTATAACGAGACGCCGGAGATGATCTCCCGAACGCTACAGTCATTTGTCCAAGAAGGATGGATCAACGTTATTGGGGGATGCTGCGGCACTACCCCCGAGCATATTCGTCTGTTGGTAAAGGTGGCGCAGGAGGGGGTTCCACGGGAGACCGTAGAGCGTCGTGCAACGGTTTTATCGGGCCTTGAGACCCTTACTGTAGACGAGGATACCCGCCCGGTGCTGGTGGGAGAGCGCACCAATGTCCTTGGAAGCAGGCGGTTCAAGCGCCTCATAGCCGAGGGCAAGTTGGACGAGGCCACGGAAATCGGGCGTCACCAGGTCCGGGGAGGAGCACACATTGTAGATGTTTGTCTCCAGGACCCGGACCGAGACGAGCTGGCGGACGTGGTTAGTTTCCTTGAGGGCCTGGTTCGCAAGGTGAAGGTACCCATCATGCTGGACTCCACAGATGAAGCAGTGCTGTACGAGGCACTCAAGCGCACCCCCGGCAAAAGCATTATCAACTCCATCAACCTGGAAGACGGCGAGGAGCGCTTTGGGTTGGTGGTACCCCTGGCCCGTCAGTTTGGCGCTGCGCTGGTGGTGGGCTGCATTGACGATGACAAGCAGCAGGCCCAGGCCGTAACCAGGGAGCGCAAGCTGGCCATTGCCCAACGCTCCCATAAGATCCTCACCGAAAAGTACGGCGTGAGGCCGGAGGACATCATCTTTGATCCTCTGGTGTTTCCCATCGGGACCGGTGACAAGAACTACATCGGCGCGGGAGTGGAAACCGTCGAGGGCGTCCGACTCATCAAGGAAAAGCTGCCCCATGTGAAGACCATCCTGGGCATATCCAACGTATCCTTTGGCTTGCCCCCCGCAGGCCGTGAAGTTCTGAACTCGGTGATGCTCTACCACTGCGTTCAGGCCGGTCTGGATATGTCCATCGTCAACACGGAGCGCCTGGTTCGCTACGCCTCCATTCCAGAGGAGGAGCGCCGCCTTGCCGAAGACCTGATCTGGTGGCGGGGCGACGACCCCATCGCCGCTTTTGCGGACCACTTCAGGGAGCGGAAGGTTGAAAGGTCGGAGTCGGACCGTAAGAAACTGCCCCTGGACGAGCGTTTGGCCTCCTGTGTTATTGAGGGAACCAGGGATGGTCTTTTCGAGGACCTGGATGAGGCCATGGCTGCCCGCACGCCTCTGGAGATAATCAACGGTCCGTTGATGGCCGGCATGGACGAGGTGGGGAGACTCTTCGGTTTAAACCAGCTCATTGTGGCCGAGGTGCTTGGTTCGGCGGAGACGATGAAGGCCGCCGTGTCGTACCTGGAGCCCCACATGGAGAAGAGCGATGCGGCTAAGCGGGGCACCATTGTTCTGGCCACGGTAAAGGGAGACGTCCATGACATTGGGAAGAACCTGGTGGACATCATCCTGTCCAATAACGGCTACAAGGTCATCAACCTGGGGATCAAGGTGCCGCCGCAGGACCTGATCCAGGCCTACCGTGACCATGTGCCAGACATCATTGGGCTTTCCGGCCTGCTGGTTAAGTCGGCCCAGATGATGGTGGAGACGGTCCGAGACCTCCGCGACGCCGAGGTGGACTGTCCCATTCTTGTGGGCGGGGCCGCCCTTACCAACCGTTTCACCCGCCTTCGCATCGCACCGGGGTATGAGGGATTGGTGGGCTACGCCAAAGACGCCATGACGGGCCTGGCTCTGGCCAACCGCCTCCGTGACCCCCAGGAGTTTGAGAAGCTCAAAGCCTCAATCCGGGAGGAGGCCGCAGCCCTTGAAGCCGCCGAGGCGGCGAAGCGGGAGACCCAAAGAGACCTGGTGGCGCCGGAGCGTCCGAGAGCGGTGGTTACTCCTGTGGAGAAGGTGCCCGCGCCCCCAGACCTGAGGATGCACCCCATCAAGGACTACGA
>JAPULR010000138.1 GCA_027294635.1 Chloroflexota bacterium
CATCCTGAGCTGCCTGTTCCGTTATTCCCGATAGCGGGATTATCGGAATCGAAGGATCACCCTGAGTCCCGATCCCGACAGGTCCCATTATCGGGACAGGTCGGGAGGACAAAGGGTCTCTGGTTCAGATTCTTCGCTGCACTCAGAATGACAGCCACAGGTATTGCCCCATCGGGATGAAGAGCTCACCATGAAGCGTTCGATGAGCTGTCAAAGCGTATCGATCAACAGCTTTAAAACTAGGCGATGTAATCAATACCGCTATCATTGCCTTAAACGAGCTTTGGGGAGAGCTTGATAGGCTTGTCGTGGCCTCTGATCGCCTCCTCGTACTCATGCCCAAGGCCATCCGGCGGCGTGCACGACCTAATTTACCTTTAGAAGCGCCAGGAACGCCTCCTGAGGCAGCTCCACCTGGCCAATCCGCTTCATTCGCTTCTTCCCTGCGGCCTGCTTCTCCAGGAGCTTCATTTTCCGAGTTACGTCGCCGCCGTACAGCTTCGCCAGCACGTCCTTGCGCAGCGCCGGAATAGTTTCCCTGGCGACGATCCGGCTCCCGATTGCCGCCTGGATTGGCACCTCGAAAAGCTGGCGTGGGATGACATCCTTAAGTCGTTGCACCAGGTCCTTGCCTCGCTGGTAAGCCTTGTCTCGATGGACAATCATGGAAAGTGAGTCCACCCGCCGGCCCTGAATCAGCATGTCCAGTCGCACCAGTGGCGCAGACTCATAACCGGCGTATTCGTAGTCAAGCGACGTGTAGCCTTGGCTGCGGGATTTCATCTGGTCGTACATGTCCTGAAGGAGCTCTGAGAGCGGGAGCTGGAACTCAATCAACACCCTGGGGTCCAGCGACGGAGTGTCGGACTCGGTCGAAAAAGTGCCACTCTGGGCGGCTTCCAGGTACTCCAAGCGCTTATACCGGCCACGGCGCTGTTTGACCATCTCCAGCATGGGGCCGATGAAACGAGCGGGAGTCACCATACGGGCATCCAGCCAGGGCTCTCGGATCTCCCTCACCTGATCAGGCGGAGGCAACTCCCCCGGGTTGCCTACATCAATCATTACGCCGTCGGTCAACACCACCTCGTAGGACACGCTGGGCGCTGTAATGACAAGGTCCAACGTGTACTCTCGCTCCAGCCGCTCCTGAACAATCTCCATGTGCAGCAGTCCCAGGAATCCGCACCGGAACCCTGCTCCCAAGGCCAGGCTGCTCTCAGGGCTGAAAGATAGGGATGCGTCGTTGAGCTGGAGTCGTTGAAGCGCCTGCCTCAAGGCTGGATATTGGTTTCCGCTGGTGGGATAGAGACCGGCAAACACCAACGGTTTCACAGCTTGGAGGCCAACTAACGGCTCCGCCGCTGGGTCCGAGTCCAGCGTGATGGTGTCGCCCACTCGACATTCATGAATACTCTTCAACCCGGTGGCAATATACCCAACCTCTCCGGCTTCTAGCTGATCCACTTGCCGAAGCTGGGGGTGGAAGACACCCACTTCCTGCACGGTGGCCAGTACCCCGTTGCCCATTAACCTGGCCCGCAACCCCGGCCGTATGACACCGTCGTGGATACGAACGTAGGCCACTACCCCTTTGTAGGAGTCGTAGGTCGAGTCAAATATCAGGGCGCGTAGTGGGGCATTAACCTCGCCCTGGGGTGGTGGGACGCGTGCGATTACAGCCTCCAGCAGCACCGGTATACCGGTGCCCTTCAATGCTGAGATCCACAGCACTTCCTTTTCGTTGAACCCTAAGGCCTGAACCATCTCATGGACTACCCGGTCTGGTTCCGCCATCGGTGCGTCAATCTTGTTCACCACAGGAATGATCTCAAGGTCACGTTCAAGGGCTGAGTAAACGTTGGCCAGGGTCTGGGCCTGAACGCCTTGAGTAGCGTCCACCACCAGGATCGCTCCCTCGCACGCCGCCAATCCACGAGACACCTCGTAGGAAAAGTCAGCGTGGCCCGGCGTGTCGATAAGGTTCAGTTGGTACTCATCGCCCGTGGCGTGGCGGTACGACATCCGCACCGCCTGAGCCTTGATGGTGATACCCCGTTCCTTCTCAAGATCCATCTGGTCCAGGAACTGGTCGGACATCTCCCGGGCCGACACCGTCCCGGTTATCTCAAGAAGCCGGTCGGCGAGAGTCGACTTACCGTGGTCGATGTGAGCGATGATACAAAAGTTGCGGATAAAGCGAGGGTCCATGGACCTTCCATTGTAGCATCCCGTTAACCCCTGTCACACAGGAAAGGCTGTATCCGGAACCGTATATTCTGACTTCCAAAGGTCCAAAATGCACCGTTGGCAGGGCAGGCGGGAGTAGCGCAGAAGGCCCATACATTCCTGTCGCTGAACCTAAAACGGGGGTAACGCCAAAGTTGACTACGACTGCGTAGATCCGGGTCGGGTTATGTCAAGTAGTCCCGCTGCCATCGCGAGTATTCACTGGTCTTAAGAATAACGTCCTGTAGGTCCCTCGATGCGGCCTGCTCTCTGAGGTCTGACGGCAAGCCGCCATCATTTATGTGTTTCATGGCATCGTGCAGCGCCTTCATCGCCACGAAAAAGGGCTGGTGGCCCCGCAATACGATGCGCACGCCGTGGGCCAGCAGAAACCCCTCATCGTTTAGCTCGCGGCTCGTGCTACCCAGGACCAGCGGTAAGTCCGTTACCGCCCTTACCGCTTCAACCTGCTTCCGCTCAGTGGCACCAACCACCATCAAAGCATCTACGCCGGTCCTGGCATAGGCTTCGGCGCGCCGTGTGGCTTCCGAAAGCGAGGCGTACTGCAACGCGCCCGTCCGAGCTATTACGACCAAGCCGGGGTCGCACCTGGCCCCAACGGCGATGCGGAGCTTTCCCAGCATCTCCTCAATACTTACCAACTCGGGCTTGGCTTTACCGAATACCGCAGGCAGCGCCGTGTCCTCAATGGTCACGGCAGATGCACCGGCAGATTCCAGCTCCTCCACAGTTCGCATGACGTTCAATGCGTTGCCGTAACCGTGATCGGCGTCCACCATCAGACTCACATCAGCGGCGCGGGTGATTTTCCGTACCTGGTCCGCAAGCTCGGAAAGTGTTAGAAGGATAAGGTCCGGGGCGGCCAGCACCGCCGCCGATGCTATGGAGCCACCCAGGATGCCCAGCTCGGCGCCAAGGTGCCGCGCTATGCGGGCGGAGACCGGATCGAAAACGGAGATGGGATAGCCTATTCTGTCCCCCTCCAGGTACCGGCGGAAGCGTTGGCGGGGTTGAATTGCTGGGATAGCTATCCCTCCAATGGAATATTTAGATTGGGCCGTATTAGGAAGAGGCTAAGCTTTTACGTGGTGATTATACTAAACCAACCCGGACACAAACCATCATGCCCTCCGGCACACCACAGTATGAAAAGCGTTTGGGTAGATGGAGCTCTGGGATATTGATGACAAGGAGCCTCCTAACCGCTGTCAGAAGGTTTCTCCATACCGCATCTGGTCCATTTGGTGGGTAATGCACCGATCAGTGACTTTCGGGGGATTCACTGGCTTCAAGGCTTTGTTAACCTGAGTGGACAACCATATAGTGAGGTCGGGGGGCGCGGTACGCCTCCCGACCTCATGGAGCCTACCTGAAGAGACCAGGCGGCACCCAACCGAATTGTAGCAATGGAACCCGTCAACGATCAGGTGTAGGACGGGCCTTTTTTGAGCAATTCTAACGTCTAGGTCGATTCAATGTGGCCCCCAGATAGGAGGTCCAATTGAAGACCAAGGCGTTACTGATGGTCATTATATTGATTTGTTACGGTGCCCCTGTTGCCTTTATCATAAGGTATTAGACCTTAGAACCACCCTTTTCTGGGGTAGATACTTGGAGAAGGGGTTAATTCACTTCCTGGCTGGCCGATTTGTGTTCATGGTGGAGCAGGAAGGAGTTGAACCCCAGCTAGAAAAGGAAACGGCTGAGGCCTAAAGAGATAGGGTCCTTTTAGTTGCGGGTTGGATCTCTATTTCTCCGCTCGTGGTTCGATCCCGATAACGGGCACCAAATATCAGGGATAGGTTATATTTGACTTCATATTTTGAGTGATTAGCCCGTAACCTAAGCGGTGGTATATGTCTAAAGTGAAACCGTTAGAACAACCGTGGTTTGAAATGGAAGACCTACGGCGTCCTCGCATTCCGCAGGCCAGCTGGGTTCCTATTCGGGCTAGCGTGGTCAGTCGAAAGGGTGAATATTGGAAACCTGGCTGTGTGGATGAGTATTTCGGAGCTACCAGTGTCCTTCTGCCAGCTGACGATAGCAACGATGCACTTAAAATTTCCTGGAGCGATATCGGAAATCAGACACAAAAGTCCTGGGTTGAAGGTGAAGACTATATAGCGGCCGGGATATTTAAGGACTATCAGACAGACCTAATTGGCAGCTTTCCGGTTCTGGAGCAGTACCGAGACGGAGACCAAGCCACCGAGTGGTACCTTGACCAAGACATCATATTCGCTCTGGGCCTGAAGCTTGAAGAGGACTCGTGGGTCTGTCCGGGCGAGGACTTCATCGAGGTGGCCCGACTTCGACGTGGAGATGACGGACGTCCTGAAATTTTCGAGATTCGAGCTGAGCATCTAAGAGATTATCTCTGCGCTCGAAAGTCAGGGCTACTCGTTGCGACTTATCGTTCCAGGAGAGCAGTCTTTGACGAGAATCCTTCGATTACTTGGGAGTCCTCCAATCCTAAGAAGGAGTTAGGTGGCGGACACTGGAAGGCGCCATCCGCGACATCGATGAGACCGGTTCCCCGTATGGCTCAAAATGGACCGTACTGACCATGAGTCGCAAGGACCCTGAATTAGAGGACGATGTTCCGGCTCTCAACCTACCAAGGAATAATGAAGTACAGAGTGAAAGCCATACCTTCCAGCGCGGCGGGCCCCGCGGCGTGATGGTCTCAGGTCAGCTTTGGCGCAACGAATGGGTAAAGCCTGCCGCCCAAAGCCCTCGAGTTAGAGGCGATAAGATAGAGTCAACCGTTCGGTTCACGATTGAAAACGATGGCGCTACAGCGATGGGTTCGGAGCTTGATGCGGGCATTAGATGGCTCTGGTTTCGGCCCAATATCATCCTTGACATCCTGCGGAGAAGAGGCGGCCACCTTGGATGGTACTCAGAGAACACAGGGGTCGTAGGTCTAGCTTCACATTCAGGACTCCATTTCGGGATGAATGAACTGGGGCTGGTGAACGTGTTCGCAAAGGACATCGGCCTGTTGCCTGATCATGCACAGAGAATCTGGGCATCCCACAACGTTACACCAGAGGGAGGTGTATCACGGGAATTGCTTGCCTCCCAAATGGAAGTGAATCCTGCCGATACGAGTGCCCCTGAAATTGAATTTCAGGAAGCGATGGCCTTTTTAGAGCGGGAATCAATCGACAAATTTGGTCAACCTCTCTTACAACCTCACCCTAAAGTGGACGAGATTATAGGCAACATACATCGATTCCAGTGTGTCGAACGAGGAGGTATTTTCCACCTTTGCAAGGAAGTTACACGCATCATTACTGACCGAGCAGATATAGGTCTACTCAGACAACATCAGCCTGCGCGAGACAAACAGTGGCGATCAATCAAACTCCTTGAAGGTCTGATGTCACATTTAGGCTTTGACGGTCGGGAGATTACGGCTCCACTAGTAGGGGCATATGATTTGCGAATCGTCGATGCCCATCTTCCGCCCTCCGATTTCGATTATGCATTAAACCTTCTCGGAGTAGAGGGTGGCATGAATGATGTACAGCGTGGTAAACGTATTATTCACTCTGTTGCGACCACGGTGAAGAGAATTGCTGAATCCGTTGTGGCTCGAAGTGACTCTTAGACAGGAGCGCCCCGAGCTGCTAAAGGGAGTGTAGTTTCCTCTCTAAGTTTCCGGAAGTGCCTCAGTACTGTCACCAGTTGGTTCCAATCAATTTCCCTGAGGGGACAGGACAGGCTCACCATCCGGATAACGGGACCCTGAGCCTATCGAAGGGTGATGTTCAACGCTAAGCGGTGAGAAGACTGCTCATAAGCCCCACGTAAATGGTGACGCCGTTACTGGACCATTTACATTGTCAAATTTCTCCGTGTCGGTATAATAGGGACGACTTATCGGCGGCTGAAGCCCATATAGGAGGGCAAAATGGCAGAGGGCAAGGTTGTATCGTTGCAACTGTGCGTCGGACACCGGGAGCCCATGGACACCAGAGACCGGGTAGTGGCCCTCACGGGCACGGGCCTGGAGGGCGACCGCCACGCCAACCCCCAGAGCCATCGCCAGGTCCTCCTCATGGAAAAGGAGATACTGGACTCCCTGGACCTGAAGCCGGGGACCATCCGAGAGAACGTAACCATCTCCGGACTGCTCATCCACCAGCTTCCTGCCGGGCAGCGCTTGCATATAGGTGACGGGGTAGTCCTGGAGATTACTGGACTGTGCGAACCGTGCTCGCGTATGGACGAGATACGAGCCGGGTTGCGGGAGACTCTGGACGGAAAAAGGGGCGTATTGACCAGGGTTCTCCAGGGTGGTGTCCTCCAGGTGGGAGACCGAATAGCCCTTGAGGTGCCCTCACTCAGCCGATAGGGTCTCTCGCACCGTAGCCAGGGACTGGGCCATCGTCCGGTTGGGGTAGGGTGGTAGGTCGGGGCCGTGAAACACCCTTATGGCTACAAAGACGGGTCCCCTTTCCCTCAAAATCTCCTCCAGAGAGATCGCCAGGTCCTCCAGGTCATCAAAGCGGTGGACCGCGGCGTAGCCGGCTTCCCGGGCCAGGGACGCAAAGTCCAAACCACCCAGCCCGGGGATGGGTATGCCGCCGGTGGAGCGATGGCCGCTATCTTCGAACAGGAAGTGGACCAGGTTGGGCGGAGCCGCCCCACCTGTGGTTACCATAACGCTGGGGTTCGTGCGAAGGGTGGCATCGCTGTCCAGGACCAGGACTTTGAGCTCAGGCCTGGCTAGAGAGATGCCCAGAGCAACGTCGGCTGCCTTGTCCAGGCAGTCTAGCAGGTCCACATCCAGGTCCCGACGCTCCGAAACTTGGCTCCACTCCCGCAGTGCCTTGGAGGTGGACACCACTACGGCCTGATCCCGATGGCGGTTGATGATCCTTGCCGCTTCGGTGGCGGGTATCAAAGCCTGGGGCCCGTTTTAATCCGGCGGGCTCTGGTAATGAGCCACATGCCAAGGAGGATCAAAGCTCCGCCCACCGCACCCTGGAGGGCGTTGGAGTTCAGGAAGGCTAGATAGAGGGAATAGAAGCCGCCGGCGAGGACGCCTGCGCCCGCCAGAGGCCCCAGTATGGAATCTAACAGCCGTTTTAGCATGCCAAGGGATACTCATCCGAGGCAGGGGTGGAGGACGCCCTAGCTGCTAAGGGCCCTTCGGACTTCTTGGACAGCAGAGCGGGTGTTCCTTGTAGGACGCTCCCGGAGGTGAATCGGTATGTTCTCTATCTCCGGCGTGATTTTCAGGTTGACCAGGATGGGCCCCTTCTCGTTAAATATTCGACCTACGTTGGAGGCCAGGTCCTCCAGATCATCGAAGTCGTATGCAGCGGCGTAGCCCGCGCCGGAGGCCATGTCCTTAAAGCTCAGCTTCCCCTCACCGGGAATGGGCTGTCCCCCCGTTACGGCGTAGCACCCGTTCTCAAAGACAAAGTGGTACAGGTTGGATGGTGACCTCTCACTGATGGTGGTAAGGGTTCCCAGGTTCATCACCAGGCTACCGTCGCCGTCCAGGATGATGACCTTTCTTTCGGGCTTTGCCAGGGCCAGCCCGAGGGCAAAGGATGAAGCCTTGCCCATAGCTCCCCCAACAGGGATGTCCAACTCCTCGTTGTGGCTCACCACCGGCCATCCGAAGCGGGGGTTTCCCGCCCCCATGGTGGTCACTACGACGGCGTCTCCCCGGTTTTCCTCGATAACGCGGCAGGCGTCCAGGTTCTTAATCATGAGTAATTATCCCCCCTCAAAGTGCGCCCTTCGACAGGCTCAGGGTGAGCGGAATAGCGTGGTGCAGCCGCTCGTGGTGAGCTTGTCGAACCATCGCGGCGTACCCGTCCTCCTTAGGTGCCAAACTCAGTCCCGACCAGGACGGCCACGGGTTTGCAGGTTCGCTCCGCCTCCTCCATAGCCAGTGAAATGCGAGAGGCGTCGTTGTCCGTCTCCACCAGGTAGTAGCTGATCCCCCAGGCGTGAAGGATATGCTCCGTGAACTTGGCCGCCGAGTCTCTGGTGATACCGTGTCTATCCCAGCCGCGGTAGCCCACCAGCATGACCAGTGGCTGGTCCACATCCAGTCCTAAGCCCCGGATGGAGTCGCCGGACTCGAATATACCGGTATTCTGGATGAGAGCAACGGGCCGCTTGCCGCCAACCCATAGTCCGGCGGCTATGGCCATGGTCTCCCCCTCCCGTGAAACCGGAACCAGCTCCAAGGCGGGGTCCTCCATGAGCTGCTGGTACATGAAGTTGGTCTCGCTGTCCGGGAGCCAGACAACGTGAGTGACATTGTTCTTCTTCAGCTCAGAGATTATGGCCTGAGGATGTAGTATCGCTTCAACTTGCCCGTGCTCCATGTTCGTCCTCGCTACGTCGTGTGGTTGGTTCATTATAAGTAGGCCACTCATCGTTGACAACCCAACGGATAAAAGCGCGTGTAGTCCTTTCATGGCCCAATTAACAGCTCCTTTTTAATCGGGTGCCGTACTAGAACTATTGAAGTGGTCTATCCTATTATGTTTAATAGTATGGTTGTGCCCTGGTATTCCCGATAGTGGCAAGTGGGTTCGAAGCAGGTTCGCCTCAGCAGGAAGGGTCCCAACTTGTACCGAGAGGTGTGACATGCGTATTGGTGTGCTGACGGGTGGCGGAGATGCCCCGGGGCTTAACGCCGCCATTCGAGCCGTCACCAGGAAGGCTTTAGCCGAGGGCATGGAGGTCCTGGGCTTCCGTAACGGGTGGCTTGGTGTACTGGAGAAGGACTTTACCCCGTTGGATATGCATTCGGTGTCGGGGATCCTGTACCGAGGCGGCACTATTCTGGGCACCTCCCGCACCAACCCCTATTCTCGTCAAGGAGGCCCCGAGGAGATACATGAAAACCTCAGGGACCTGGAAGTAGAAGCTCTGGTCCCCATTGGTGGTGAAGACACCTTAGGCGTTGCTCGCCGACTCTCCCAGGAAGGGATAAATCTGGTGGGTGTCCCCAAGACCATTGACAACGATCTATATGGCACCGACTACTCTATAGGCTTTGACACCGCCGTTGGCGTGGTCATGGACTCCCTGGACAAGCTGCACCCCACCGCCGAGGCCCATCACCGGGTTATGCTGGTGGAGGTAATGGGACGGGACGCGGGATGGGTGGCTACCCTGGGAGGCCTGGCGGGGGGAGCCGACGCCGTGTTGGTCCCGGAGGAGCCATTCAGCCTGGAGAAGCTTTACGCCCGTCTTCGGAAGCGTCATGAAGAACTGGGGAAGCTCTTCAGCATCGTGGTAGTGGCCGAAGGCGCACGCCCTCGCGACGGCGGCCAGGCAGTAGTCGGCGGCACCCAGGTGGACGAGTTCGGCCACATAAGACTGGGCGGCATAGCCCACACCCTGGCATCGCAGATAGAAGCGGCTACGGGTTACGAAACCCGGGTGGTAGTTCTTGGGTATCTTCAGCGAGGCGGCACCCCCTCAGCCTTCGACAGGGTGTTGGCCACTCGATTAGGCGTGGCCGCCGTGGAGCTAATAAAGGCAGGACAGTTCGGGGTTATGGTTGGGCTGAAGGGTAATCGGATATTGCCAATTTCTCTGGAGGAGAGCTTAAGTCAGACCCACTCCCTGGACCGGGACCTCTACCACCTGGCCGATCTTTTCTACTAACTTCCTACCGTTACCCCGAATAGAAGCCTCTTTACCTTATTTTAGATTTCAAGTCTTGTTGCCTACGCCGAGTGCCGGGCATATAGTTGTACCGACCTAGGTGTGCTTCCAGAGGGTTCTTGATGCCTTTAGCTAAAGTAGTATTCTTTACCTCCCTGAGTCAGGAGATAGCCTCCCTGGTCGTCTCCTTCGCTCCGCCGGGGTTTCAGGTTCAGACCCGGTCCAGCGCCAGCCCCGACGATGAAAAGATGGACCTGGTGCGTGACGCCGATTTTCTTCTCCTCTTCCCCGCGTCGATTGCGGATAGGGTGTTGGAGGAGGCCAGGAGACTGAAGCTGATTCAGCTTATGAGCGCGGGATACGATGGCATGAACTTGTCCTTGACTCGCAAGCTGGGGATTCCGGTGGCCAACAACGGAGGCGCCAACTCGGTGGCCGTGGCGGAGCAGACCATTTTACTCATCCTGGCCCTTTACCGTAGGTTGAACCGTTACCTGGCGGCGGTGCGAGAGGGCCAGTGGCCTCGGACGGGGAACGTCTCCCCCGATACCCATGAGCTGGAAGGCAAGACCGTGGGAATCGTGGGCTTTGGCAACATCGGACGACAGGTTGCTAGAAGGTTGCGCGCCTTTGACGCCCTAATCCAGTACTACGACCCTTTTGTATCGCCAACGGAACCCGACGTAAAAGCCCTGGATGCCAGGCCCGTCTCCCTGGAAGAGCTCCTTAAGACCTCCGACGTAGTCACCATCCACACCCCCCTGTCGCGGGATACGGCTCACCTTATTGGCGCTAAAGAGCTGGCAATGATGAAGCCCGCCGCCGTCTTAATCAATACGAGTCGCGGTGGGATTGTGGACCAGGTGGCCTTGAGTAAGGCCCTCATAGATGGGACCATCTCCGGCGCCGGGTTGGATGTGCTGGAGCCGGAGCCACCGGACCCCGCCGACCTCATCCTAAGCCTTGATAACGCAATCATCACGCCCCACATGGCTGGCCCCACCTACGAATCCTATGCAAAGCGAGCGCGCAACTCCTTCGCCAACATCCAACGGGTCTGGGAAGGGAAGAAGCCCCTATGGGTGGCTCGGTTCCAGTAGGGCTCAGCGGCTTCATGAGGCCGCCAAAGCCTCAATAGCCTTTGATATGCGATGTGAGCACCTATCCCTGCCCAGGACCTCCATTGTCTGAAAGAGGGGAGGAGAGACCTTGCTGCCAGTGGTGGCGACCCTAAGCAGGCCGAAGAACTGCCGTCCCGAAAGGTCTAGCTCGCTTCCAAGGGCACGCAGTCTTTCCTCTAACGTCTCGGCGTCAAAGGTCACGCTGCTGTCGATGGTGGAGAGAGCCTGTTCCAGGGCCGCGGAAGTTGTTTTTAGGTCCATCCCCTTTTGCACCAGCTCCTGGGGCTCATAAACCAGCTCCGACTGGAAGAAGAAGGACGTTAGCCCGGAGGCATCCCTAAGGGTCTTTAGCCGCTCCTGGATCAAAGGTGCTATGCGCATCAGGTAGCCCCGGTCCAATGGACGGAGTATCTGGGAAGCAGGGAACTCCTCCCAATAGGCAAGGATTCTCTCGGTCAGCTCCTCAGGGCTCATGTTCCGAAAGTAGACGCCATTCATCCAGTCCAGCTTCTCCCGGTTAAAGATGGCGCCGGACTTGACCACGCGGTCCAGCGAGAAGTTCTCTACTAAAGTACGGCGGTCCATGATCTCCGTCCGGTCGTCCAGGGACCATCCCAGGAGGGCCATGAAGTTGGTCAAGGCCTTGGGCAGGTACCCCATCTCCTTGTACTCAAGGATGGAGGTTGCGCCGTGGCGCTTGGACAGCTTGGAGCGATCGGGGCCCAGAATCATCGGCAGGTGTCCAAACAGAGGTGGTTCCAGGCCTAGAGCGCGGTAGAGCATCAGGTGCCGTGGGGTGCTGGGGAGCCACTCCTCCGCCCGCAGCACGTGGGAGATCTCCATATCGTGATCGTCGAGGACGTTGGCCAGATGGTATGTTGGAAAACCGTCGGACTTCAAGATGACGAAGTCGTCCAGGAGCTCGCTACGCCAGCTTACCTCACCTCGAATGATGTCCTGCACGGTAATCTCTTCCGGGTCGGGCATCTTGAAGCGGACCACCGGCACTCGTCCCTCATCCTTGTACTCACGGAGCTTCTGAGCCGGAATGTTGAGGCAGCAACGGTCGTAGCCCGGAGTCTTTTGCTCCTTCATCTGCTGCTTGCGCATCTCCTGCAGCCGCTCCGGTGAGCAGTAGCAGTTATAGGCGTGGCCGCCCTCCATCAGCCCCCTTGCGGCTTCCTGGTATAGGTCCAGGCGCTCCGACTGGAAGTACGGACCGTAGGGGCCGCCGACCTCCGGCCCCTCGTCCCAGTCGATGTCCAGCCAACGCAGTCCGTCTAAAATCCCTTCCACGGCGTCGGGTACCAGGCGAGTCTGGTCCGTGTCCTCGATGCGGACGATAAACTTCCCTTGTCGCCCCCTGGCGAACAGCCAGTTGAAAAGGGCCGTTCGCACGTTGCCTATGTGCGGTTGGCCAGTGGGGCTGGGGGCGAATCTGACTCTGACAGGCGCGCTCAAAGGGACCTACCTCCGGAGGTAGATTTTACCACCCTGGGATTGACACCGCTTTCGTTCCCTGGCTGTTTTAGGAGTCTCAAGACCTCTTCTAGCTCCTCCGGCAGGGGGGAGGTGAACTCCAAATACTCATTGGTGATGGGGTGACGAAACCCTAGAAGGTGGGCATGGAGAAAGTGGTGGCTCAGTAGGGAACTCTTGCCGCCATACACCGTGTCGCCCAACAACGGATGCCCCATTGAGGCGAAGTGGACCCGTATTTGGTGGGTGCGTCCCGTCTCAGGATAGACCTGCACCAGGGTGAACCCGTCCAAACGCTCCGAAATTTTGTACCTGGTCCTGGCGTCCCGCCCTTCCTGGACCACTGCCATCCGCTTCCGGTGTCGCGGGTCCCGGGCGATGGGCGCGTCGATGAGACCTTCGTCGGGGGTCAGCTTGCCGGAGACCAGCGCGAGGTATCCTTTGCGAATACGCCGGTCCTTAATCTGCTGCGACAGTCCGTTGTGTGCCCTGGCCGACTTGGCCACCATCATCAGGCCTGAAGTGTCCTTGTCCAGGCGGTGTACAATACCGGGTCTCTGCTCTCCGCCGATGCCTGGAAGGTCTGGATAGATTGCCAGCAGCGCGTTGACCAGGGTGTCAGACGGATGACCGGGGGATGGGTGCACCGTAAGGCCCGCCGGCTTGTTCACCACCAGAAGCTCCTGATCCTGATACACGATGTCGAGGGGAATGGCCTGGGGGGTCAGCTTTGATGGCGTCGGTGGCGGCAGAGTGACGATGATGTGGTCACCGACTTTAACACCGTCGCTCGCCTTGGGGATGGCTCCGTTAAGGAGTACCGATCCTTCCCGTATCAAGCGCTGCAGCTGAGCGCGGCTTAGCTCCAGGTCCTGGCAGGCCAGGTACTGGTCCAAGCGCTGTGCTCCACGCGCCACCCAAAGCTCTCTAGTCTCCATCCTGCTCCCTTGTGGCTTCTTGCTCTGGAGGCGCCTCTTCACGAGCAGCCGCCGATGCAGCCTCCACAGTCTGAGCTCCTTCTTCCATTTTTGGGGGCTCCTTCTTGGTCCAGTCGCCGGAAAAGACGAATAGCCACACCAGCATGATGACTCCCACCACAATGGAGGCGTCGGCGAGGTTGAAGACCGGCCAGGGGCCTAGCTTCACGAAGTCGGTAACCTGGCCAAAACGGAGGCGATCGGTCAGGTTTCCAACGGCGCCTCCCAGTTGGAGACCCAGGCTTATGCGGAGCAGCGGTCCGGGTACGGGGTGGTGCCGGTACACGAAGAGCAGCACTCCAACGCCCACGAAGGAAGCCAGGATGAGAAGGATGGTCTGGTCGGGGAAGAGCCCAAAAGCCGAGCCCGTATTGAAAGAGCAGGTCAGCTGGAAGGGGCCTTCAGCGGGGATAGACCTGACGTGACAGAGGTTGGACTCTACCCAGTATTTGGTTAGCTGGTCCAGGGCGTATACCATCCCCACGATGGGAATGAGGAGCCAGTCCCGGTAGAAGGGCATCCGTCCTTGAGGAGAACCGCGGTCTAGCTCCATTGCCTAGGCCAGGGCGTCTTCAAAGAACTGGGATACAATCCGCGCCACCTCAACCTCACGGCCTCGCCAGAAATGGTTGGCTCCAGGGACCAGGTGGGACCGCACGCTGGCGTTCAGGTCTTTAATCCGTTCCTGTATGATTTGGGCTCGGGCCGTTGCGTCCTCTGTTCCCACCACAAAAAGCAAGGGTATATTGCCCCGTAGCTTAAGAGGAGGGTCCAAGGCCTTGCCCGGAGGCGATACCAGGGCAAAGGCCTTCGATTTTTTGCAGAGCTGTAGGCAGGATAAGGCTACCATAGCTCCAAAGGAGTAGCCCGCCACTCCGATACGTTTCTTGTCCACCCCCGGCCAGTGGGCCAGAAAGTCCACCGCCGCCTCAAGGTCGTTAATCTCGGCTACTCCGTTATCGTGACTGCCCTGGCTTTCGCCCACTCCGCGAAAATTGAAGCGCAGGGTGAAGAAGCCCTCTTCCCCCAGGGCGCGGGTTATGGATGTCACCACCGGATGGTGCATATCGCCGCCTAGAAGAGGGTGGGGATGGCACACCACCACACCCGGGGAGGACCTTCCGA
>JAPULR010000139.1 GCA_027294635.1 Chloroflexota bacterium
GCTTTGCGGAGCGGCTGGCCGGGGGCTTTGGACGGAGCATGGCGGCGGGTGTGGTGTCGGAGTTCGAGAGGGGAATTCCCGGGGGGCTTTACTACGGAGCCCCGTGGTTAAATGGGGGTGGCTGGAGGTAATAGCCGGTACAGGGTGTACTATCCCACCATCCTCTTAGCTTCCTGCCACAGCTTCTCCTTTTCGCCCAGGGGCAGGCTGGTGAAGCCAAGCCCCCGCTGGGCCGCCAGCTTCTCCATGGCCATATACCGCCGCTTGAACCGCTGATTTGCCTGGCGCAGGGCGTCCTCGGCATGGACCCCTTGCCAGCGGGCCAGGTTTACCAGGGCAAAGAGTAGGTCACCGATCTCGCTGGCCTTCTCATCCAGGCTCTCAGCCTTTTCAACCTCACCTATCTCTTCAGCTATCTTGGACAGAACTCCCGACACGTCGTCCCAGTCAAAGCCGGCCCTGGCGACCCGGTCCTGCATGAGCTGAGCGTGAGCCAGGGAGGGCATCTCACCAGGGATACCTTCGACGGGTGATCGACGATCCCCCTCCTGTCTCTTGAGCCGCTCCCAGTTGTGCTCCACCTCCCTGGCGTCGGACACCTTGGCATCGCCGAAGACGTGGGGGTGTCGCCTGATAAGCTTCTGGTTAGTCTGGGTCAGAATATCTTCCAGGGTGAACTGGCCTGACCGCTTGCCAATGTCGGCGTGGAAGGCTACCTGTACCAGGATGTCGCCCATCTCCTCGGATATCTTCTTTGGGTCCTGGCGATCTATAGCCTCCAGAACTTCGTAACACTCTTCAAGGAGGTTGCGTTTCAAGGACTGGTGGGTCTGCTCCAGGTCCCAGGGGCAGCCGCCCGGCGATCGGAGACGGTCCACCAGGCTTATCAGGGCTTCGAAGGTGCCGAGGTCCTGCTGCGAAGGGTCTTTAGGCTCCATGGGCCGATTATAGTCAGGGCCTTCGTTGAATGGCAAGGTTGGGAGTGATACCTTATATCTGTGGGAACTACAAGTAACGCCACAAAAGTCCTGGCCGCTCTATTTATAGCGGCCATACCTCTCTTTCTCATAACGGCGGGCGTCACCTGGGCGGTCAACGACTTGCGGCTGTACAGTCACGGCTTCGACAAGTACAACATACCAGCCGCCACGGGAATAGAGAGGGAAGGCCTGATACAGGTCGGCCGGGATCTCCGGGCCTACTTTAACTCAGGACAGGAACCCCTTGAGGTCCGAGCCGAGGTTTTCGGCCAGGAGCGACGGCTGTTCAGCGCCCGTGAGGTGCTCCACATGCGAGACGTGAAACGCCTCGTTTGGGGCGTGTACATCCTGGGCGCGATAGCAGCCGTGTACCTGCTGGGCGTGACCGCAGTAGGGCTTCTGTGGAAGGGCGCGCGCTTTGCGTCGCTGCTCAGCCGGTGGGTGCTCTGGGGCGGGGTGGCCACCATTGGCCTTATAGCGGTGGTCGGTCTGACGGCCCTGGTGGCCTTTGACCAGCTTTTTCTGGCCTTCCACAAGGTGAGCTTTGCCAACGACTTCTGGCGGCTGGACGCCTCCCGGGACTACCTGGTGATCATGTTCCCCGATGGGTTTTGGTTCGATGCCACCCTCTTTGTGGCCTTTGTGGCCATCGGCGGGGCTCTGTTGCTATCGGCGGCGGCGGGAGGCTATCTCCTGGTCAGGAGACACCGCATTCGCAGAGAGATAGGATCCGTTCTTCCCCAGCAGGAGAAAGTACTTCGGGTCTAGTGCGTGGCGCTGCAGGCGCAGGCCCCGCCGGCGCAGCCAGGACATCCACCCATGCCGGCTACCGAGGTTGCTTCACCATCATCCCCCGACGTAACGGCGGCGAAGAGGGATAGGGCTTTCTTGGACGGCAGCCCGCACTCGGGACACTCGGCGTGGGCGGAACCCGAGGGCTGGAGACGGTCAAACTTTATGTGGCAGTTGGAGCAAACGTATTCGTAGATGGGCATCTGGAATCCTCAGCTAAGTCTACAGCACTAGAATAACATACCTATAGTCGCGCCCAGAGTCAAAGAGGCGACCACCACTATCCCTGGCACTTTGAGCAGAAGTAGGTGCTGCGGCCCCGCACCGGCACTCGCTGAATCGGGGCGCCGCATTGGCTGCAGGGCTGACTTTCCTTACGCGGCACCTTGAGTGTGGATAGCCCTTCGGGCGACTCGGTGGGAGGACCACCCCTGGGCACTATGGGGGCCAGATTCTCGATGGCCTGAGCTAGTATGACCACGATGGCACGGTACATCCTCTCCACCTGGGAATGAGCCAGGTCCGCGCCGTGGGTGAGGGGGTCTATGGCCGAGGCGAAGAGTATCTCGTCGGCGTAGATGTTGCCTATGCCAGCGACAACGGCCTGATCGCACAGTAGTGCTTTGATGGGTACCTTGCGGCCCTTTAGCTGCTCCATCAAGACCTGGGGCGTGAAGGAGGGCTCCAGGGGTTCTGGCCCCAGGCCCTTTAGCACCTGGCCCTGGTCCTCCACCAACCACAGCATACCCAGCTTGCGAGGGTCAACAAACCGCAGCTCCCGGCCATCGTCCAGGGTAAAGTAGTTGCGGGTCATGGGATGCCTGGGCTCGAAGGCGGGCTCTACCAGCAGTGAGCCCGTCATCCGCAGGTGGACGATAAGTGACTGGCCGTCGTCCAGACGAAAGAGGAGGAACTTGGCGCGGCGGTCCAGCTCCTCGATGCGCCGGTCGGTGATACCCAGGACAAAGTCTTCCAGTGGGGGCGTCTTAATTGCCCTGGGCCAGAGGATGATGGCGCCGGTAAAGGTGCGGCCCTGTAAGCCGCAGCCCACCAGGTGCCGCCGCATGGCCTCAACGTCGGGTAGTTCCGGCATTTACGTGGCTTTATGAAACCAGAAGGAAGCTACCAAAAATAGGTCACTCAGTACGGTTTCCTTCGTTGCGGCTAGGTTGCTCTAGTAACTTCCTTAAGTCTATTATGAGCTGGTCAAAGGGTTTTACCTTGGTGCTTACCTCAATGTTCGCTTCGGTCATCACATAAGCGCCATCTGTATCAACCTCAACGATGGCCCTTCCCTTCTTTAGGGGTACTTTTGTAGTCAGTGTGCCGTCTTCGTCTGGCGTAACAAAGAATACCTTAATGTCTTTAGTAACATTTGCCTAGGACATTTTTATCTTCCAGTATCCAGTCTGGGCTATGCGCTCTCGTAACGTTACTTTACTAGACAATACTGCTAGAACTTTTGCAGTGGCAGCATCATAGATGATTAAGTCGACATCTGGAAGTTGTCCGGATGCGTGACCATCGATTACGAATTTGACCTGAAGGTTTTGCCAGACCTTGTTGAGAACGGTAGGCAGGTTAGAAGAGTGAGTACGTTCGAGTTTGTTGCCTCCAACAATCTCAAGACCAAGGCTTCCAACTTCATCCTTGATGATATGACCTACGAGCTTCTCTAGGTTTTTACCTTTGAAGGCTCTCCAGGACTGTTCATGGTCTCCACTGGGTGTGGGGTGTCTTAGCCAGTCATTGTGATGGATTTTCTTAGCCTGCTTAAGAATAGAGGAAACATGTTGTATGTGTCATGCCCATACTTCTGTTTCCATGTCTCATACAGCGCGAGCAAGTCTTTATAGTTCATCGCATGTTCTTTTCCAGTGGGTCATTGATCCCGCTGATAATAAGCCCACTTAATTTTACGCGCACGGCCCGTTTGTGTTAACGGGCTGTCAGAACTGGGCTTGCGGACAATATGGAGGTACTTGAAGCCGCGGAGGTAGAAGTTAAAGCGGAGCGCTCTATTGTGCCACATGCCGGTGTTAGAAGTTTGGCTACGACGAGTGACGCAGATTATGTCCATCGGCTCAAAGTGACAAGTGAGACGATTATATATCTTAAACCCAACAGGGGTGAATTTACGCTTTACCCATTGGTCACCTATAAGCCATCCCAGGACCTTGCCAGGCTTGAGCACTCTATGTGCCTCAACCATGACCTTTTCTAGTTCATCATAGAACTCTTCAGTTTCCGCAGAGATATTTCCGAACGACAATGGACTTTCATTGTATTTAATGTTATCTCCGTAGGGTGAATCGATGAAAATCATGTCTACGGAGTTGTCATCTAATGGTATCCGCCTAGCGTCGTTTTGAATAATGTCAGGGCGTGTGGGCACTACATCGTATCCAATTACCCTACGGCCTTCTTCCCTGCAAACGTCTATAGTAGTTCCACTACCACACATAGGATCAACTACAAGGTCTCCCGGAAGCGTGTACCTTTTGACGAGATTGTAGATGATAAAAGCGGGCGTAACACCTGCATACTTGTTATTACCCTTGGGAGTACGTCCGTAGCTCTGTTTGGGATAGTCCCATAAGGTTGTAGATTCTAAAGAGGGATGCTCGTCATCTAGTTTAGAAATTCCGCGTTCTCGGCGGACTTTATCAAGCTCCTTGGATGCTATTTTTATTGAATTGGGTAGCGCTCTACGGGTTAAGGGCAAGGTTTCCTGGAAGTCGTTTGCTGCAATGACTTGAGCTATAGCTTCTGCTTCAAAGTCGTGGAGCAGCCTATGAGACCTGAGCCGCAAAGAATTCAATATTTCCTTAGCGTCGATAATGGTGTGCAAATTGTTACTCTGCTTGACCTTTACCTGGTAAGGGTACTGCCCTTTCCAAGCTTCGGGAACAATCTTATATCCACCTTTGTCAGTAGCTTCAAACGCCCCTGTAAGATCGTTTCTATCTACGTTCATCAAGAAAAGCCTATCTCCTGGCTCGATCATTAAGACTTCGTCACGTGCCTGTATGTCAGCTCCAAAGAGAGAGAGTTCATAGCACGCAGTCTCGGTATTGTTAGAAGTTTTGAGGATTAAGCCTTTCGCCAAAGCATTGCTCCTAGCCAACCTTGAATGAGGTGTGGTCGACTATATACATGGACGCCTGGGCGGTCAACAGGTCTGCCCAGTCCTCTACTCCATGTTCCCCCAGGTGTGGCCCGACTTCACGTCAACCTTGAGGGGGACGACCATCTCGGTGTAGTCGTCCAGGGCGTTGGGCATCTCGTCGTAGACGATGTCGGTGAGGGCCTTGACCTCGTCCC
>JAPULR010000014.1 GCA_027294635.1 Chloroflexota bacterium
TTCAGCCGGTTGGGGTAGGCGTTACAGAAGTCGGCCAACCAGTCGTTGTAGGCGGCGAAGACATCTCGCAGGAACTCCGCATCGGGAAGGCTGTACAAATTCAGCCCAATGGACGGATAGAGAACGTCGGCGTAGACGCCATCCATGTCCAGGTCTTCCACGTGAGCGTGGGGGTCATAGCCCCCCGGGGGCACGTCGGCAAAGCTGCCCTCCAGGGTAATGTCTTGAGGATTGGAGTACCGCTTGCCCGCCTGGGAGATGCCGCCGAGAACTCCAATGCCCTGGTGGTCACAGTACCACTTATCGAAGGGGTCTCCCTTCACCAGGTGGGGAATGCGGTCGCCGTGCTTTGGGTCCATCCGATCGGCCCAAAGGTCTGGCGGTTCAACCACGTGGGAGTCTGAGGAAATGATCTGTTTTTTAGCCATGAATAAGCTCTCCGTTGAAGACTTTTTGTTTATTTTCTTTCTTTAGTTTAGCCAGCCGCCAACCAGTCTTTTATTTATCGAACCAGGACGTCGACAGCCAAAATTCTACTGTATCCCACGGTTAGTTGCAATAAAACGTGCGAACGGTGGCTTCCATGTCACGGCGGAAAGGCGGTGTGAAAATGACGGGTAAGGTTACGAGGGCTTCTTAGACCGGAGCCACGGCTCGGTCAGGGGGTTGGTGGACGCCCGAGGGAAGGTGGCACGGAAGCGGTAGAGGGTCATCTCCGGCTCGCCTCTCCGACTTCACTACCTTCACCAGACAACGTACACTCCCTGAGGCAACTGATAGCCAGGAGGTTATATATAATGTGGCCCAGGAGCTGTTGCTGGTGGAGCTGGCACCAGGAGGGAGATTCAGGCTGATAGGAGTGGGGGTGACGAACTTTCCAAAGTATCAGCAGCTGCCCCTATTGACGTACTGAGACAGCGGCCCGTCGTTCGCCCACGACTAATAAAGATACCTTGTGAGCGGACGTTTTATTCTTAATACTTAGTCCCCTACGCTCTGTTTAAAGCATTCGGCTTCTTCAACCCCCATTATGCCCAGCGCACAGGCGTCACAAATGAAGACCTGGAGCTTTTCTTCCAAGCCCTTCAAAACATGTGGGATCTGGACCGCTCTTCTTCAAGGGGCTTTATGGCGTGTCGCGGCCTATACGTCTTCTCCCACCAAAGCAGCCTAGGCAATGCTCCCGCCCACAGCCTTATCGAACGCATCGCCATTCAGCGCAAAGACGGCGTTAAAGTCCCCCGCCATTTCTCCGATTACCATGTAGAGGTTGACGAATCCGACTTGCCCTCAAAGGTCACCCTCACCCGACTGGTAGGCTAGGGAGGCTGCGGCATGAAAGGAGACAATCGCGACGAAGAATCCATCCTCATCTCTGCGCTAGAGCATTACAGCTACTGTCCTAGGCAGTATGCCCTCATACATCAGGAACAGACCTTTGAGGAGAACATCTACACTTTGCGGGGTAGGGCCGATCATCAGAGAGCGGACGAAGGCGATACCACAACCGAAGACAAAGCCTAAAATCCCAATTGCATCGAATTTGCCTACCTTGACGTCGACATCTAGAGAGGAGGTCCGCGGAATCCCTGCACAAAAGCAAGCGTAGGAGTTGCACCCGTCCTCAGGGATGGGTGAGGATTGAAACTTGGTAGCCGCCAGGTTCCCGCCCATGTCTAAGAGGATGTTGCACCTGGCCTCAGGGCTGGGTGAGGATTGAAACATGTTGCTTCCGGCGCTCTGGCCAGCATCATAGGCGTTGCACCCGTCCTCAGGGATGGGTGAGGATTGAAACTCCAGAATGTTGGTCCCCAAGGCTATAATTCCGTCATTGCACCAGCCCTGAGGGTAGGGTGAAGTACATCAACGGATGTCATGACCGCTCTAACTAGGCCGTTAGAATATGGCCGAAAGCCTGTTACAACGGGTGGCCCACTATTCAAAGTAGTGTGCCGATATATCGGTGGGGCTTTTTTGTGGGTTAGCTGGGATGGTCGATCCTCGCCTACATCAAAAACTGATGCCTATTTGAACGTCCTATTTAGGAGTTCTATGTGATCCACGGAGAGGCTCCAACCAGATGCACCACAATCTTCCTCTATGTGCGCTACTGAGTTGGCCTTGGGGATGGCAATTACGGCCTCCTTATGGATGCACCAGTTCAAGGCTAACTGAGCCGTCGTTTTGCCGGTCTCGGCAGCTATCCTCTCGATGACTCCGGCGCTATCTCTCCTAAAGATATTACTAATCCCTTCGGCCAAAGGACTGTAGGCGATGACCGTAATCTGGTTCTCCTGGCAGTACGGCAATAGGCTGTCTTCAATGTCTCTCGCCACCAGACTGTATTTCACTTGGTTGGAAGCAATTCTGCCTTTGGACAAGGCACTCTGGGCCTGCTTCAACTGGATGACTGAGAAATTGCTGACGCCGATGAACCTCACCTTACCCGCATCAACAAGGAACTCCATTGCACCCATGGTCTCTTCGATGGGAATATGAGGGTTTGGCGAGTGCAGCTGGTACAGATCGATATGGTTGATGCCTAATCGCCTAAGACTTTGGTCTGCTGACCGTATCACGTCGCCCTTTCGGAAATGATTTTGAGAGACCTTGGTAGCGACTATCACCTGGTCACGAATGCCCCTAATTGCATCTCCTACGATAGCTTCAGTGCCGTAGGACTCGGCAGTATCGATAAGGCAGGCCCCCATTTCTATACCCCTCCTTAGAGGTAGTGCACCTTCTGTGTAAGCCCAGGTCCCAAGGCCTATCTCAGGGATGAGGAGGCAGGTGCTCCCAAGGTGTTTGTATTCCATGTGAATTACTATCCCTCCACTTGTTTAACTTGTAGCTATTTCCCCTCGTCGTACCTAACTATAATAATGGCGTTCGCAATGACGATGGCGTCCGTACCCTCATCATTAGGAACCTCTAGCCCTCCTAGCACCGCCTTGCAAGAACCTCCTTCGTGGGGGAGGACTGTGAGCACCTCTTCAATGTCCACAGCCTCAGGTCGACGCACCCCGATGGTAATTTTAGCCTGCATATCATCAGCGGTCTTGCCTATCAATCGCTGAAATCCAAGACTACTGTGGTGGATGGCGTCGAACACGGCGCGTTTGGCTGCGCTAGTGTAGTCCAGACCTCGCACGTCTACATCCATTCCCATTTCGGTTACGCATCTGATAAGCGCCATCATTACCTCCTACTTAATTGGGATCCAGTTTTGTATCTTACCCCTCGTAATGGAGGTTGGCGAACCAAGCCCTGTACCACAGGTCTCGAAACCGGCCATCGGGGAAGTGGTTGAAGTAGGGCGCAGGGCATGATGGGGACTGGTATGACTGTAAGCGGCTTCATCCTTCAACGTGGAAATGTCATAGGACCTGGGCTAGGTTATACTGCCTTCCGATCTCAATGAACTAACGGCCAAGGGAGATTCCATGGGAAAACCCTTCAGCCTGGCTCTTCTCTCAGTCGTCTGCCTTATCTCAGCCTGTGGCGGTACCTCTAATCTACAGCAACCAACGCCGACGCCGATTGTATTTCCCACGCCGCTGCCGACGTCTACGCCTGTGGTGTTTCCCCCAGCGCCTACTCCAGTGACGTCCTCACCAACGGCGACAACTGTTCCACTCCCTCCTGCCCCCACCCCAACTACATTTCCTCCAACACCCACCCCTATCCCGCTCTCGACGGCGGTATCGTTGTTCACACCAACAGCGACACCCCTAGGGATTCCTGTTTCATTGGAAGACTTTATGCCTCCTGATCGTGAGGATGGTCTTGGGGATGTTCGGGCGGTACTCATGGAGCGGCACCGATTTCAGCTAGAGGTAGCCCGCACGGGTTCAGAGATACTTAGAGGCTTGATGGATCGTCCTTCCCTACCGATGGACGAAGCTATGCTTTTCGTATTCTCTGAGGAGCGGATTCTTAGTTTCTGGATGAAGAACACTTTGATCTCCTTGGACATAATCTTCCTGAACAACGAAGGTGTCGTTGTCGATGTCCAGACGATGGTTACCCAGATAGGTGTCCCAGATTCCCAGCTAGTAATCTATCGATCTGTCCAGCCTGCCCGCTATGCTATTGAAATGAACGCTGGACTTGCCGAGGAGTTGGGAATTGGGTCGGGGGATCAGGCTTTATTCCACTAGGAACCTTCGTCGGAAGTGTTTAGAGGATTCCCTGTGTGTCAGATCGGACGCACACAGCACTTCTTGGTGAGCATACGAAGGATGAGACTCAGCCCAGTGGCCATTGTTCAGAGGCAGCAACTGTCAGGCGTAGGGCTGTCAACAATAGTTCGGCTAGAGTTATCCCGGCAAAAACCACGAATTAGTACAGCACGTAGGCTTGCTTCTGCTCTTGAGATTGAGCCTGCCGAGTTATTTGCTTAATGAAACCGGCGACGGGTAACTAGTCCCGAGGTGGCACTTTCACGCATCCTAGATCCACCTTTCCCTTGTCGGGCCGAGGAATCGGATTATGGCGATTATTACATTTTTCATGTGATGTGTACCCGTTGCGACCAGTGGAGAGACCGCTTCTGTTTGAACTGGCACGATTAAGTAACACCGCTGAGGGCTGGGAAACAGGCCAGGAGGCTGCCAACAACTTGAAACACCTAGGGCTGGAAGAGACACGCGACGATTAGCACGGACCCCAACAGGAAACGGCACTCCCGGAGGCCGGGGAGGGCTACCGCTGCTGAGCGATTAGACGAGTGTCTTTGCTTGCGGGGGCGCCAGAGGTAGACTGAAGCTCGTGCATACTTGCGGCCGTTTTATCATTGTCGGAAGACTTAGTCGCGTTAACCGCCAACACCTGCTCGTATAGGGAAGCCGAATGGTTACTAAAGCCGTGGCTGAGCTTGGGACCCCAGGTGTCGTTCTTCCTGACGTTGGCGTAGGCCTCGGTGCTCAGAAGCTCCAAACCGGGAAGCTCGTATAAATGGAGGTACTTGGGCTCACCCTTTATAGAGCGGAACCGCACAGCGCTAAGGAAACCGGACCCCAAGAGGTCGGAGATATGATTGGTATTATTCCAGCGGTTGGACTCCTCCTCCACGTCCTGGCTCATGTCGAGACGAACGGTATAGATGATGGGCAATTCAGCCATTAGGAAGCTCCTTCCTCATTTTTATTCTGTCCCTGAAGAAACTCCATTGTTGGTGCCTGTGCCGTAGTGAATCTCTTGAGCTGGGCCGCCAAAGTCAGGGCTTATAAAGATGTTTTAGCTCGCCCTTTTAGCGCCGTCGCTCCTCTTCATACCCTGACGGTAGCCGGCGATGATGCCTTCCTCATTCCAGCGCTGGGTCTTCTCCCAGGCCCGCTGAATGCTCGCGCTGGTGCCCTGGAGGGCCGGCATCACGTAGCGGGCGAAAAGCTCCAGGTTGCGGTACATCTTGTCGACGGGGGCCCACTCATTGATTGTGATAAGAAGGCCTCCCGCGCCCCCCGCCTGGTCGAATAGGGCGCGGATCTCCCTCGTTACCTCATCAGGGTCCCCAACTATCCATTCCCGGTTACGGACTACCTGTTCCGCGGTAACCTCGCTAAAGGGCTGTTCTGGATAGTCCAGGAACTGTCCCTGGCTCCCGTTGCCGAAATTGTAGCTAACGGCTTGAAGGATGCCCTCGCTTATATCCTCCATCGCCTTTTCTTTGCTCTCGGCTACGTGGACGTAATGCACCAGCCGCCAGTCGTCTCTACTGACCTGACGACCCGCCTTGTTGGCCGCCTCTTCAATTACACTCCACTGCTGCGGAAGTGGAACGGAGCTGGCGATGGGTGAGTTCGCCAGGGACCACACCGGCAGGCCGTACTTACCGGCCTGCTGAAGGCTGTTCATGCTGCCAGAGCTTGCCATGGCGATGGGGAGGCGTGGCTGCTGGTAGGACTTGACCTGAATCTCCATCTCCTTGAGCTGCCAGTATTTACCCTCGTAGGTGATGGGACCGTCGGACTCCAGGAGCCGGATAATGATGTCCAGGGCCTCACTGGACATGGGGCGGACCTGGTCCACCGGTAGGCCAAAAAGCATGAGGTCGGTGGCCAGAACTCCTGGCCCAACACCCATGACCAGCCGACCTCGCGTAAGGTGGTCCAGGAAAGCCATTCGCTCGGCCACGTGGAAGGGATGGTGATAGGGGAGATTGATTACACCAGTGCCCAGGGTTATGCGCTTAGCCCTGGCGGCGGCCATGGCGATGAATATATCGGGGGCAGGAATGGTCTCCCAGCCAGCCGAATGGTGCTCTCCGATGAAACACTCATCGAAACCCAGGTGGTCCACATACTCAATGAAGTCCAGGTCCCTCTCGAAAGCCAGCGTGGGATTCTCACTGGGGTGGTGCAAAGGCATCATAAAGAACCCGAACTTCATGCAGCGACTCCTAAGCTGAAGAGATGAGGGGTAGCAGCCAGATTATAGCAGAGGACAGGTGCAGGGCAAATCCAGCTGCCGCCGCCGGTTTGGATGCCGCCGAAGGCACCGTTCTGGACCGTCACGCCCGAGATGTCTACGATGCTCCTAATGAGAATGTCAAATACGCGGTCGAGGGCGTTACCATCGATGATGGTGTCATCCCGACCAGCGCCGTCGACATGCTCTTCTTGCCAGGTTTCCTCTACATCCCCATAGAGCCTTCCATTGGGCAGCACAAGCTGCTCACGTCTAAATGCATGGCGGTCCTTGAGATATCGCCTTAGCTGTGCGTCAGTGATCATCGTTGCCATTCCTGATCCGGGATGCCCTTGTCGCTAGGTCGCCATAGTACCTGCCCCGAGCCACATCCAACCCGAGAGCAGCCCTGCTTGAGGGAGTTCCCCCCAGCTTTTCCAGCTTGGCAAAGATACGCTCCCGGAGTTTGTCGCGCGATGTGCCTGGGGTCGAATCTTACCTTCGGCGTCATGCTCGCCCTTTCGCGCCAGGTAGCCCTCACTGAGACGAAGCTTCGCAATATCCCCTGCAAGCAGCTCCAGCGCCGGACGGTCCGTGTCCGAGAGCCATGGGAACAGGTCCTCTAACTCAGGTAGATATTCACGGGCAATGCGCTTAGCAACTCTACCCACAAGGAGGACGGACGAATCCCCCGCCTTGACGGCGTTGAGGTTGCCCAATTTCCCAGGGTGCACTGTCTTTGTTTTCGTGTCTGTTTTCATGCCCATCGGTCTACTAAACCAGTGGATTTAGCTTTGACTCCTTAATGCCTCAGGCGTGGTTGATAACCATTTTGATAACCGAGTGGGTCTGAAATGCCCCATAAAGTTCGTTTTGCCGCCATTGGGTTTCGCCAGATAGGGAGGCGCTAGCATTTCGACGATTGCAGAAACATATAATTCCCTGTTTCCTGATAACCGGTCGACGGATCACAACATCCACGCAGTGCTAAGTAGATGTTCTACTCTCGGCTTTGAGAAATATGGAATCGTCTGGGTTGGTCTTCACGGGACGTTCGCACTAAAAGAATGGGGTTACGAACGCCCCTCAAAAGGAATGTTCGACGCGGTTACGGAGA
>JAPULR010000140.1 GCA_027294635.1 Chloroflexota bacterium
TCAAATGCCGACCCATTCGTCTCGCCGCCGGAGGAGCCGCCCCACCTGGGCGAGGTGATCATCTCCTACCCCCAGGCACAGCGCCAGGCAGCCGAGGCCGGACACGGCGTCGAACGGGAGACGGCTCTTCTAGTGGTCCACGGGGTGCTGCACCTCCTGGGCCACGACCACCAGGAACCCAAAGACAAAGCCCTCATGTGGGGGTTACAGGATAAGGTACTTGCAAGGCTACTTGCCTAAAGGGGCCGCTCCCCCTTCGACAGGCTCAGGATGAGCGGAGGAATGTGTCTTTAGCGAGCGGGAATCCCGCTCATGGTGAGCCCGTTTCCGCTCATGGTGAGCTTGTCGAACCAAGAGGGAAAGTCCTTAATGCCGGATATTTGTAAATCCGCCCACCCTCCGATCCCGTCTTCCCGACTGCGGGATAAGTTGGGATTATCGGGATTGAACCATGTGCACATAGCCACCATTTTCCTGGCCTCCAGGCGGGCATAGATGCAGCATAACTGGTAAAATCACACCATGGCCACCCAGGTGCTATATCGCAAATGGCGGCCCCGCACCTTCCAAGAGTTGGTGGGCCAGGAGCACGTCACCACCGTCCTGCGGCAGGCGGTGAGGCAGGGCCGCGTATCCCACGCCTATCTCTTCTGCGGGCCCAGGGGCACCGGCAAGACCTCCACCGCAAGAGTCCTGACCAAGGCCCTCAACTGCCTTGACCCTCAAGACGGAGAGCCCGACAATCTCTGCTCCCAGTGTCAGAACCTGGGCCAGGGCCGCTCCATGGACCTGATTGAAATGGACGCCGCCAGCAACCGCGGCATCGACGAGATCCGCAGCATACGTGAAAAGGTGCATTTCTCCCCGGTGGAGAGCAAGTACAAGGTCTATATCGTAGACGAGGCCCACATGCTGACGGAGGCCGCCTCCAACGCCTTCCTCAAGACCCTGGAGGAGCCGCCGCCCCACGTCATATTCGTCCTGTGCACCACCGAGCCCCACAAGATACTGCCTACCATAATTTCACGGTGCCAACGTTTCGACTTTCGACGCCTCTCCTCGGAGACCATGGTGGAGAGGCTTAGATTCCTCTGCGAACAGGAGGGTATTGAGGCCGACTCCAAGGTCCTGGAGGCCCTGGCCCGGGCCGCCGGCGGCAGCCTGCGGGACGCCGAGAACCTCCTGGAGCAGATGGTGGTCTCCTTTGGACAGAAGGTGGAGTTGGAGGCCGTCAGGGAGATGCTGGGCCTGGGCCACAGCCAGGGGGCCAAGGACCTGGTGACCTACCTCCTCATGGGCAACACCTCATCGGCCCTGGGCGTCATCGGGCGAGCGTCTCAGGAAGGCGCCGACCTGCGGCAGGTACACCGTCAAGCCGTGGAGTTGCTGCGAGCCGTGCTCATGGTCCAGTCGGGGGCCGGTGACACCCTGGACATAGAGAAAGAGACCCTGCAAGACATCGAAGTCCTTGCCAAGAAAGTGTCCCTCAGCAGGGTGATGCGATGCCTTAAAGCCCTGGGCGAGATCAACATGCGGTTCGACGCCACCGCCACACTGCCCCTAGAGCTGGCGGTGGTTGAGGCATCACTGGCTGACGACCCGGAGCCAGCCCAACCCAGGCCTGCTCAAACTCCATCCTCCCCCACTGCCTCCACATACAGACCCCCGCAGCCTCCCGTCAGGGAACATCAAGTGCCCAGACCTCCCAGGAGGGAGCAGCCTCCCGTCCCCGAACCCGTCGCAACGACAGCACCAGCGACTGAGGCCGGCGTCAACCCCTCCACCACGCTCAGCCCCCAACCAGCAACCGTCTCAGCGGACGTCAATGGAACCGAGGTGCCCCTTGAGGCCTGGAACCAGGTAGTGCAGGTGCTAAGACGTCACAAGGGAAAGCGGTTCTTCCTAGGAGCCCTGCTCAAGGACTGCAAGACACCCCAGCTAGAAAACGGCTCGATAGTACTGCCCTTCAGCCATCGCTCCAACATGGAGCGCATGGAGGCCGAGCTGGAGGAAGTGGAGAGCAGAGAAGCCATCGAAAAGGCATTGCAGCAGTTCCTGGGAGAGTCCTACCAGATTAAGCTGACCCTCCACGGCGGCGCCAGCAACAGCCGTCCGGCTTCGGTCAGCAGCCCTCTGGTGAGGGCGGCCAGGCAAATGGGCGGGCGAATCCTAGATGAGAGGAAGATCGATGAATAGGAACATGCTCAAGCAGGCCCAGCAGCTTCAGGCCAGGCTTCAGAAGGCTCAGCAGGAGCTGGAGTCCGCTAGCGTTGAGGGTAGCGCCGGAGGCGGAGCGGTAAAGGTAGTGATGACGGGCAAGCAGCTAGTGGAATCGGTGGAGATAGCCCCCGAAGCCGCCGAGGACATCGAGATGCTTCAGGACCTGATAGTGGCGGCCATGAACGACGCGGCCAACAGGGTACAGGAGATGGCCAGCAAAAAGCTCGGCGCCCTAACGGGCGGCATGAATATACCCGGACTTACGTAATCCGCATCCGAAGGGCGATCATCTTCCGGGCGCTCTAGTTAAGCTACTCCCTCAAACGGAAGGGCGGATACTCGTCGGTCATCAGACTCGCGTAGGCTGCAACCCTGAAGGTCCAACGGTTTATCCCCATAACCAGATCGAATATGTCCCGAGGGTATTTGCCTCTGAAGAGGTTGACCACCGCAGCTATCAGGACCAGTATCCCTACCAGTCCGCCTAACTTTCCGCTACCACCCTGGAATATGCCGACTATGATGTAGTGGGGGATTGCGAGGAGCCACCACTTGATAAGTACAAGCCCTCGGCTAAGCCGCTCAGGGTACTCGACAGAAAGATCGGCAGGGTAGTCCTTTGACGCTAGGGAGAAGGGTGGGTACCTGTCCGTACCAAGGGCATTGTAGCTATAGAACCCCACCCTCCAACTCCAACGCAACACACCCACGTTGAAATCGAACAGACCCCGGGGGTATTTAGCGGTAAACAGGATGGCAAAGAAGGCGATGACGCTGACGACAATGAAGCCGATCCATAGGAAAACCAGCACGATTAGGTGCGGAATGATCAACAGCAATTTCACCAGAAACAGCCACCGCGAGATGGGCTCGTCTAAAGTACCCTGTATGTTTACGGGATAGCCTGGGGACGGCTCTTCAGCCATGTTTACCCTCCCTTAGGACTTTCTCTCGTCTCATGAAAGCGATCTGCCAAAGTAACTCAGCCAGTCTTCCTCTTTAGGACCCTCTTCACCGCAGCCTCAACATCTCCGGATGAGAGGTGGTACTTGTCGATGAGCTGATCGGACTTGCCCGATTCGGTGTAGCCCTCCAGGGCCACCATCTCCAGGGGTATAGGGATGGTACGGCCCAGGACCTGGGCAACAAGGCTGCCCAGCCCGCCGTGGACTAGGTGCTCCTCGACGGTAACCACAGCTCCCGTCTCCTGGGCAGCGTTGGTTATGACCTCCTCGTCCAGGGGACTGAGGGTGTGGATGTTGACCACGCGGCACTGGACTCCACCCTTGGTCAAAGCGTCCGCGGCCTGAAGGGCGGAGGCCGCCATCACTCCGGTGGTGAATACGGTCACGTCCTGGCCCCGTCGTAGTACCTCCCCCTTACCAAGGGAAAAGTCACAGCCGTTATCGTGAACCACCGGGGTAGCGGGTCGGGGGAGGCGAATGTAGAAGGGACCTGGGGTACGGGCGGCGGTTCGCACCGCCTGGACAGTCTCCACAGAGTCAGCGGGAGCCACAACGTTAAAGCCCGGAAGGGAGCAGGCCAGGGATAGGTCCTCGATACCGTGGGCCGACATGCCGTCCTCGCCGGTAAGGATACCGGCGTGAGTGCACACAATCTTCACGTTCAGGTGCGGCTGTGCGATGCTGATGCGCACCTGGTCGAAGGGACGGCAC
>JAPULR010000141.1 GCA_027294635.1 Chloroflexota bacterium
TTCACCTAACCCTAACTCCAAGACGACAGAGCAGCGCCCGCTTACATACTATCTGATGGCGTTAGCCTCCTCCGCCCGATTACGATCCTTGGATAAGCCTCCAGGATCAGCAGAAACATGACTCCCCAGCATTATACGGCATGGAGATATTGAACTTTTATACTCTCTAGTACGGTTACGGTTAAGATTTGGCTTTGGCAAGCTAACATCTGTACAAACCGGGACGGGAACTCTAGCACACGGGCCGGCCCAAGACCTCCGGCGACACCTTACGGCTAAGCCACTGACCGTCGGAGGTGCTGCCTATTAACTTACCATCCTCCACAATAACCTTGCCCCTAAGAATTGTCATTACCGGGTAGCCCTGGCACTGAAACCCCTCCCAGATACTGTAGTCGGAGTCAGCTTGCAAGTCGTCCAAGGTGATGGTCTTTTGAATGCCGGGGTCCATGAGGACCAGGTCGGCGTCGCTGCCGGCGGCGATGACTCCCTTCTGGGGGTAGAGGCCCAGAATCTTGGCGGCGTTGGTGGCGGTAATGTCGGCAAAACGAGTGAGAGGCATGCCTCCCTGAGAGACGAACTTGGTAAAAGCCACCGGCAACCTGGTCTCGATGCCGTTGTGGCCTCCACAGACGGACTCAACGGTCTGTCCCCAAAACTTTACGTCCTTGTAGGTAGTGTACTCATCGGTGGCTGTAGTAGATAAGCGGCCATCTGCCAGCCCCGACTTCAGGGCATCCCGGTCCGCGGCGTACTTGATGGCGGGGTAGGTATGTATCTTGGTCCCGTCAGGCTTCCTGTAGTCATCACAGGTGAACTCCAGGTAGTTGTGGAGGGCCTCCCCGTAGACCGGCTGGCCCCGGCCTCTGGCCTCGCCAACAGCCGCCACTCCCTCTTTGGCGGTGACATGAACAAAGTAAATCGCCACCTCGGCGTGCTCCGCCATGCGAATAACTTTGCGGAAGGAGACATCCTCGGAGAGGTTGCTATGGACCAGGTGCAGGTTATACCCCTGGTCTTGTCCCTCCCGCTTCAGCTTCTCCTCCATGTAGGCAACCATGTCGTCGTCCTCAGCGTGGACCGCCATGATACCGCCGTGCTTTGCCACCTCCTCGAAGATAGCCTGGAGGTGGCCGTAGGGCACCCGTCCGGCGAAGGTGGTGAAGATTTTGAAGCTGGCTTGGCCAGATTGGATAGACTCTCCTATCTCTCCAATTGTACGGGGGCTGACAGCTCCCGCCAGGATGTAGTGGTAGGCAAAGTCGGTGTAGCTGTGGCCGGAAAAGGCCTGCCTCCGCGATTCCAGCTGACGCATAATGGGGTCCGTGGACACAGGGTCGTCGGGCGTGACGGGAAGGGCTCCGGCGAAATCCAGGAGAGTGGTGACGCCACCGAAAGCTGCGGCGCGGGTAGCCGCCTCGGGAGGCTGGGTGAACACCTCCGGTCGGCCGGCCCACTTCTCCGGCACCGGTATGCCGATGTGAGTGTGGGGCTCAATACCGCCGGGCAGGACTATCTTCCCCGTCGCGTCGATAACCCGCTTGACCTCAACCTCCAGGACTCCCGGATGGGCCAGCGCGACAATCTTACCGTCCTGGATGGCCACGTCAACCCCCGCAACTCCGTGGGGAGTGACCACCTGACCCCCGCGAACAATCATATCCAACATCCTGATCAACCTCCCCAATTTGTTGATTCCTGGATACTATGACCAGCGTCCTTCGGCGTCAAGAGACCACGCTCACCAGCCCTGCACCCTTCCTAGGTTCGATTATCTCGAGTGCCGTGCCTGCGCACTCCTATGCTATACTCATGCCAAACCCCGTAAGTCGGAGGACAATGCGCACCTTTCGCCTGGCCCTGGCCCAGATCAACCCCACGGTGGGAGACCTGGAGGGCAACAGCCAGAAAATCCTCCAGTTTATAGAAGAGGCCCGATCTCTAGGCGTCGACCTGGTGGCCTTCCCCGAGATGGCCATCACCGGCTACCCCGCCGAAGACCTGCTGTACAAGACCTCCTTCCTCCAGGACAACCTCAAGGCAATGCGGCGCGTTGTACAAGCGTCTAAGGGGCTGGCCGTGGTTGTCGGATTCGTGGACACCGACGGCGACATCTACAACGCCGCCGCCGTGGCTCATGATGGCGAGCTGGTGGGCATATACCACAAGATGTACCTGCCCACCTACGGCGTCTTCGACGAGGACCGCTACTTCCGTCGTGGCGACACCTGCCCCGTCTACACCATCAACGGCGTGGGTGTTGGTGTAAACATCTGCGAAGACGCCTGGTATCCCCTGGGACCCATGGTGGTGCAGCGAGACGCCGGCGCCGAGGTCATCGTCAACATCAACGCCTCTCCCTATCACGCCGGCAAGCAGAAGGAGCGGGAGAGTATGATGCACACCCGCGCCACCGACAACGGTCTCTACGTTGCCTACCTCAACGCTGTAGGTGGCCAGGACGAGCTGGTATTCGATGGCGCAAGCCTTATCTACGATCCGACGGGTAAGCTGATGGCTCGTGGCAAGGAGTTTGAGGAGGACCTGGTGGTGGCGGACCTGGAGATCGACGCTGTGATGCGATCCCGCCTCCGAGACCCCAGGGCCCGCAAGGAAGACCCGGCCATTTTGCGCGAGATTGGGACCAGCAAGGTGGTTTCCGTCTCCGAATATACCGAAAGGGAGCGTCCCACCCTGGAAGAGGCTGCGGTCTCCCAACCCCTCGAAGGGGCTGGAGAGGTGTACCAGGCCCTCGTTACCGGCACCGGGGACTACGTTAGAAAGAGTGGCTTCTCCAGGGTGATCGTTGGGCTATCGGGAGGCATCGACTCAGCCCTGACGGCATGCATCGGAGCGGACGCCCTGGGACCGGAAAACGTCAAGGTGCTGGCCATGCCCTCCCGCTACTCCAGCGAGGGGAGCTTGGTCGACGCCAAGCTGCTGGCCCAAAACCTGGGCGTGGAGCTTTGGACCATACCCATTGAGCAGGCCCACCAGGCCATGTTGGACATGCTGGAAGAGCCCTTTCGCGGCTCGGAGCCCGGGGTTGCCGAGGAGAACGTCCAGTCCCGCATCCGGGGCAACCTGCTCATGGCCATCTCTAACAAGTTCGGCTGGCTGGTTCTCACCACAGGAAACAAAAGCGAGATGGCTACCGGTTACGCGACCATATACGGTGATATGGCCGGTGGATTTGCTGTTATCAAGGATGTGCCTAAAACCTTGGTTTACGAACTGTGTACGCATCGGAATTCGTTGGGGGATGGGCCGGTCATTCCTCAAGCCGTCATTGATAAGCCGCCCAGCGCAGAACTTCGCCCCGACCAGAAAGACGAAGATTCGCTGCCACCCTACTCTATTCT